>CBFGOD010000626.1:0-2113 GCA_965650295.1 uncultured Shinella sp.
TCGACCGCTACAATGTCGAGATGATCGGCGCCAAGCCTGCCGCCATCGACATGGCCGAAGACCGCGCCCTCTTCCGCGAAGCGATGGCCCGCATCGGCCTGGAAACGCCGAAGTCGCTGCTCGCCAACGCCACCGAGATCAAGGACCAGGACCGCAAGGTCCACGAAGCCCAGCGCGCCAAGCTGAAGGCCGAGCTCTCGGGCGATGCACTCGACAAGGCGCTGGACGAGCTGGAAAACCAGTGGAACCTCGGCGAGACCGACCGCAAGCAGCGCTATATGAGCCATGCCATGGCGATCGGCGCGCAGGCGCTCGACGTCATCGGCCTGCCCGCCATCATCCGCCCGTCCTTCACGCTCGGCGGCACCGGCGGCGGCATCGCCTATAACCGCTCGGAATTCTTCGAGATCATCAATTCCGGCCTCGATGCCTCGCCGACGACGGAAGTGCTGATCGAAGAGTCGGTGCTCGGCTGGAAGGAATATGAGATGGAGGTCGTCCGCGACAAGGCGGATAACTGCATCATCATCTGCTCCATCGAGAACATCGACCCGATGGGCGTGCATACCGGTGACTCGATCACCGTCGCCCCGGCCTTGACCCTGACGGACAAGGAATACCAGATCATGCGCAACGCATCGATTGCGGTGCTGCGCGAGATCGGCGTGGAAACCGGCGGCTCGAACGTGCAGTTCGCCGTCAATCCTGCCAATGGCCGCCTCGTCGTCATCGAAATGAACCCGCGCGTCTCGCGCTCGTCGGCTCTGGCGTCCAAGGCCACCGGCTTCCCGATCGCCAAGATCGCAGCGAAGCTCGCGATCGGCTACACGCTGGACGAACTGGAAAACGACATCACCGGCGGCGCGACCCCGGCATCGTTTGAACCGTCAATCGACTACGTCGTCACCAAGATCCCGCGTTTCGCCTTCGAAAAATTCCCCGGCGCCGAGCCGACACTGACCACCGCGATGAAGTCGGTCGGTGAAGTCATGGCCATCGGTCGCACCTTCGCCGAATCGCTGCAAAAGGCGCTGCGCGGTCTCGAAACCGGCCTGACCGGCCTCGACGAGATCGAAATCCCGGGCCTTGGCGACGGCAACGACAAGAACGCGATCCGCGCCGCGATCTCCACGCCGACGCCGGATCGCCTGCGCATGGTCGCCCAGGCGCTGCGCCTCGGCCTGTCGCTCGAAGAAGCGCATGAAGGTTCCAAGATCGACCCGTGGTTCCTGGAGCAGTTCAAGGCCATCGTCGACATGGAGGCGCGCATCCGCGAGCACGGCCTGCCGGCCGACGCTGAAAACCTTCGCATGCTGAAGGCCATGGGCTTCTCCGACGCCCGCCTCGCCACGCTCTCGGGCAAGCGCCCGAAGGAAGTCGCGGAGCTGCGCAACGGCCTGAACGTCCGCCCGGTCTTCAAGCGCATCGATACCTGCGCTGCCGAATTCGCTTCGCCGACCGCCTATATGTACTCGACCTACGAGACGCCGTTCGCGGGCGAAACACGCTCGGAAGCCGGCATTTCGGATCGCAAGAAGGTCGTCATCCTCGGCGGCGGCCCGAACCGCATCGGCCAGGGCATCGAGTTCGACTATTGCTGCTGCCACGCCGCCTTCGCGCTGAAGGATGCCGGCTATGAAGCGATCATGGTCAACTGCAACCCGGAAACCGTTTCGACCGACTACGACACCTCTGATCGCCTCTATTTCGAGCCGCTGACGGCCGAAGACGTGATCGAGATCCTGAAGGCCGAGCAGACCAATGGCGAGCTCGTCGGCGTCATCGTGCAGTTCGGTGGCCAGACGCCGCTGAAGCTGGCCGAAGCGCTGGAGAAGAATGGCATTCCGATCCTCGGCACCGCGCCCGACATGATCGACCTCGCCGAAGACCGCGACCGCTTCCAGAAGCTCCTGCAGAAGCTGGATCTCGCCCAGCCGAACAACGGCATCGCCTATTCGGTCGAGCAGGCCCGCCTGGTCGCCGGCGAGATCGGCTTCCCGCTCGTCGTGCGCCCGTCCTACGTGCTCGGCGGCCGCGCCATGCAGATCATCCATTCGGAATCGATGCTGCAGACCTACCTGCTCGACACGGTTCCGGAACTGGTGCCTGAGGA
>CBFGOD010000627.1:0-2069 GCA_965650295.1 uncultured Shinella sp.
GGATGATGGTCGCGGTCGGGTGCGCCGCGGCATAATCCTGCGCGATCGCCTGGAGGAGGTGCGTCTTGCCCTGCCCGGTACCCGAGCAGAGGAAGAGCGGATTGAATTGCGGCACCTCGACCATCGCCATCCGCCGCGCGGCGGTGGCGGCAAGGAAACGCTCCGGCGGAATATAGATCATGCGGTAGGTGAGCCCGTCCTCGGTGCCAGCGCCGCCGTCATGCAGCTCATCCGGATGCAGCACGATCACATTGCCCGGCGGGCTGAAGCGCGCTTCGCCGCGATACCGGAAGGTCTGGATGCCGGCCAGGGTAACGCCGAGCGCGTAGGTATCGTGCCGGTGCGGCTCGAAACCCTTGCCGCGGAAACGTGCCTCGATGCGCTCGATGCCGGCGAGCTCCGGTGCGACGACGATGCGGTCGCTGGCTTGCGTGCACGAACGTTCAAGCGGGCCTTCCATCGCGCCTGCTATCGCGTTGGAGGCGGACTGATCCGCAGCCTTTTTCCGGGAGTATACCTGCATGTTCGATACCAAGTTCGCCGTCGTCCTGCGTGAGGATCTGGAGGTCTGGCAGAAGCTCAATGTCACCGCCTTTCTGTCCAGCGGCATCATCGGCCAGAAGCCGGAACTGATCGGCGAAGCCTACCGCGACGCGGCCGGCAATGTCTACAATGCGCTCAGCATCCAGCCGATCATCGTGCTTTCCACGGATGGTGCAACGCTGTCGAAGATCCATGCCCGGGCCCTGGAACGACAGATCCCGGCCTCCGTCTATATCGAGGAAATGTTCTCGACCGGCCACGATGGCGCCAATCGGGCCGTCTTTGCAGAGTTCGACCCAAACAATGCCAAGCTCGTCGGTATCGCCGTTCATGCCGAGAAGAAGATGGTCGACCGGATCACGAAAGGGGCCAAACTGCACGCTTAGGCGGGTTTCCGGCGCCGCGTCCTCCGCCGAATGGAGTACTCGGTGTACGCTCAGGCAGGTTCGCCGCTACCTCGGCTCTACTTGATTTTTTAGGGAATTCTTGTTTAATCGTTAACGGAATTCTAAAGAGGGTGCGAGCCGTAAAACGAGACGACCTGTTTTGCTGTGTCGTCGCAGATGGGGATTTTCGCATCGCAAGACGAGCGGGCATATCGACTTGCCGTGCGAAGAATTGGCTCGCCCCCTCCGCATTTCCACAAGACTAGCGATTCAATCGGTTACAGAGCGATGCTATCGAACGGCAGTTGCCGTTGCCTGGGCGAGCTATACAGCTGCGCACGAGGGGATTTGGTCATGCAGGAGCGGCTCGGAACAGAATAGTTTTTCCGGCGGCCTTTGACAGACTGGCGTTAACAGGAGGAAATAGTTGTGGGTACCATCAATTCGAATATCAGCAGGACGCTCGACGGCTCGACGAAGTTCACGGTCGGCGAGGATACCTATCAGTGGTTCGACCGCTGGCTCGACGAAATGAGCCTCTGGGCGCCGACCGATGCGCCGCTGCGCACCGTCAACCTGACGCTGAGCAACAAATCGTGGGGGGCGAGCATCCTTCGCGTGAGCGGCAATGCAAACGTGACCATCACGGACAATACGACGGGCACGACCGACACCAACCGCGTCTTCATCGGACATCTCGAGGTTGGCACCAAGGGGACCAACACCATCACCCTGAATAACGCCGAGGTGGAAACCCTCTCCGGCGGGTCCAGCGTCGAGAAGGTGACCATCGGCTACTGGGCGACGTTCATCGGTCTGAACAGGGGCGACGATTCGGTCACGGTGGTTGGAAACGGCGAAGTGGGCAGCATGGATCTCGGCCGCGGGGCCGACAAGCTGACGACCGGCGCCAACACCTGGGTCGGATATGCCAGCATGGGGCGCGGCAACGACATTGTCACCCTCGGTGGCAGTGCCGACTTCATATCGCTGGGCCGCGATGCCGATACGATCAAGTTCAAGCCGCTCGTCGACAAGAGCAATGTCACCGCCGATGGCGGCGAAGGCGTGACGGAGACGACGGACAAGGATTCCGACACCGTCGATTTCTCGGCCTTTACCAGCGCCTTGACGATCGAC
>CBFGOD010000628.1:0-2067 GCA_965650295.1 uncultured Shinella sp.
ATGAGTGAGACCCTTTCCTTCACCGTATCCGACATGACCTGCGGCCACTGCGCCAAGACCATCACGAGCGCCGTGCTTGCTGCCTATCCTGCTGCGAAGGTCGATATCGATCTCTCGACCAAGCGCGTCGCGATCGACCATGCCGGCGACCGCAGCGCCGTGGCTTCCGTCATCGAGGCCGAGGGCTATTCGCCCGTCGCAGCCGACTGAGCGGCAAAAAGCCGCTTCACCTTGACATGATGGGAAGGTGCACGATCTATCCAATATGAAGCGGCCTCCTTTGGTCTATGCCGGATCAAAGGAGAGCTTCGGGATGAAGGTGCATCATGCTTACCCTGGTGCCGTCAGCAGAGCGGCAGACGATCAAGCTTTCCATTTCCGACATGACCTGTGCGTCCTGCGTGCGCCGGGTCGAAAAGGCCATCGAGAAGGTGCCGGGCGTCTCCGGCGCCGCCGTCAATCTCGCGACCGAGAAGGCCGACGTGACCTTCGTGGGCGCGGCCGACGCCGCCGCCGTTGCGGAGGCGGTGCGAAAGGCCGGTTACGGTGTCGCCGAAGATGTGCTCGAATTTCCTGTCGAGGGCATGACCTGTGCCTCCTGCATCGGCCGGGTGGAAAAAGCGCTGAAAGCCCTTCCGGGCGTTCTCGATGCGACCGCGAACCTTGCGCAGGAGCGTGCCCGCGTGCGTTTCCTCAGAGGGGCCGTTTCCTTTGAGGACGTTGCCGCTGCCATCGAGCGGATCGGCTACAAGGCTATTCGGGAGACAGCCACCGCCCCTACCGAAGAAGATCGCAGGGCGGGCGAAGCCAAAATTCTGCGGCGCGATCTCACGATTGCCGCCCTTCTGACGGCGCCGCTCTTCGTGATGGTGATGGGGGCGCATGCCTTCCCCGCCTTCGGCCACTTCATCCACGAAACGCTGGGCATTCAGACGAGTCGCCTCATCCAGTTCATCCTGGCGACGCTGGTGCTCGCGGGGCCGGGTTTGCGCTTTTTCCGCAAGGGGGTGCCGAGCCTGCTGCGCCTTGCGCCGGATATGAATTCGCTTGTGGTGATCGGAACGCTCGCCGCCTGGAGTTTTTCGACCTTCGCCACCTTCGCGCCGGCCCTGTTGCCGGGCGGCACGGCGAATGTCTATTTCGAGGCGGCGGCCGTCATCGTCACGCTGATCCTCGCCGGCCGCTATCTGGAAGCACGCGCCAAGGGCCGCACCGGTGAGGCGATCCGCCATCTGGCGGGCCTGCGCGCCAAGTCCGCCCGCGTGCTGCGGGATGGCAAGGCCGAGGACGTGCCGCTGGAAAGCGTCGTGCCCGGTGACATGGTTCTCGTGCGGCCGGGCGAGAAAGTGCCGGTCGATGGCGAGGTGACGGAGGGCAGTTCCTATATCGACGAATCCATGATTTCAGGCGAGCCGATGCCCGTCGCACGCAAGGCGGGCGACAGCGTCACCGGCGGCACCGTCAACACGACGGGTTCCTTCACCTTCAGCGCCACCCGCGTGGGCGCCGATACGGCTCTCTCGCAGATCATCCGCATGGTCGAGGATGCGCAGGCGGCGAAACTACCGATCCAGGCGCTGGTCGATCGCGTCACGCAATGGTTCGTGCCCGCCGTCATGGCCGTCGCACTTCTGACGTTCGGCCTCTGGCTGGTCTTCGGGCCGAGCCCGGTTCTGGCCCATGCGCTGGTCAATGCGGTGGCGGTGCTCATCATCGCCTGCCCCTGCGCCATGGGGCTCGCGACGCCGACCTCGGTCATCACCGGCACCGGCCGCGCCGCCGAACTCGGCGTGCTCTTCCGCCGGGGCACGGCGCTGCAAACGCTCGAGGCAACGGACATCGTCGCCGTCGACAAGACTGGGACGCTGCCACTCGGCCATCCGACCTTGACCGAAATCATTCCGGCGGAGGGTTTTGCGCGCGAAGAGGTACTTGCCCTAGTCGCTGCTGCGGAAGTCCATTCGGAGCATCCGATTGCCGCCGCCATTCACGAGGCCGCAGTGAACGAGGGGATCGAGCTTTCCGCAGCCGGCGATTTCGTGGCGATCTCCGGCCAAGGCATCTCGG
>CBFGOD010000629.1:0-2065 GCA_965650295.1 uncultured Shinella sp.
AGCTTGCCAGATTGAAGGGCGTCAACGGCCCGGATCTTTCGGTTACGGCCGGCAATGCATCCGGCGTCAACGATGGCGCGGCCGCGCTTATCATCGCCAGCGAAGCGGCCGCTAAGGCGCAAGGCCTGACGCCCAAGGCACGTGTCGTTGCCATGGCGGCGGCGGGGCTTGAGCCGCGCATCATGGGCTTCGGCCCGGCACCGGCGGTGCGCCGGGTGCTGGAGCGCGCCGGCCTTTCGCTCGGCCAGATGGATGTCATCGAACTCAACGAGGCCTTTGCCTCGCAAGCGCTTGCCGTCCTGCGCGATCTCGGCCTGCCCGACGATGCCGCGCATGTGAACCCGAACGGCGGGGCGATTGCCATCGGCCACCCGCTCGGCATGAGCGGTGCGCGCCTCGTCACCACCGCTGCCTACCAGCTTCACCGCCAGGGCGGACGTTATGCCCTCTGCACCATGTGCATCGGCGTTGGCCAGGGTATCGCCATCATTCTCGAACGCGTCTGACGCGCAAACCGGAGGAAAGACCATGTATGCCCAGATGGTGAAGACCGATGCCGCCCGCGTCCGGTCCCTCGACGAGATGGAGCCGCAGGAGCGCGCCTTCCAGGAGCGCATCGATGCCGGCCAGAAGATCGAACCGAAGGAATGGATGCCCGAGGGCTATCGCAAGACGCTGGTGCGCCAGATCAGCCAGCACGCCCATTCGGAAATCGTCGGCCAGCTGCCGGAGGGCAACTGGATCACCCGCGCGCCGACCTTGGAGCGCAAGGCGATCCTGCTCGCCAAGGTGCAGGACGAGGCGGGGCACGGCCTCTATCTTTACTGTGCCGCCGAAACGCTCGGCATCAGCCGCGACCAGATGTACGAGCAGCTGCATTCCGGAAAGGCGAAATATTCCTCGATCTTCAATTATCCGACGCTGACCTGGGCCGATATCGGCGCGATCGGCTGGCTGGTCGATGGTGCGGCGATCATGAACCAGGTGCCGCTGCAGCGCTGTTCCTACGGCCCCTATGCGCGGGCCATGGTGCGCATCTGCAAGGAAGAAAGTTTTCACCAGCGCCAGGGGTATGATGCCCTGATGCGCATGGTGAAGGGCACGCCGGCCCAGAAGGCCATGGTGCAGGATGCGCTGAACCGCTGGTGGTGGCCCTCGCTGATGATGTTCGGCCCCTCGGATGACGCTTCCGTACACTCGGCCCAGTCTATGGCCTGGAAAATCAAGCAGAACTCCAACGACGAGCTGCGCCAGAAATTCGTCGACCAGACGGTGCCGCAGGCCAAATATCTCGGCCTCACAGTGCCGGACCCGGACCTTAAGTGGAACGAGGAAAAGGGCGGCCACGATTTCGGCGAGCCGGACTGGGAAGAGTTCTTCAACGTGATCGCCGGCAACGGCCCCTGCAATGCGGAGCGCCTCGACGCCCGCAAGAAGGCCTGGAGCGATGGCGCCTGGTTCCGTGACGGCCTGACGGCCCATGCGGAAAAGGCGGCCGACCGCCGCGCTAGCGCCAAGATCGCCGCTGAATAAGGGAGAGAGAACATGTCCAGCGAATGGCCGCTTTGGGAAGTCTTCATCCGGGGTCAGCATGGCCTCAACCACCGTCATGTCGGCAGCCTGCACGCGCCCGATGCCGAGATGGCGATCAACAATGCCCGCGACGTCTATACGCGCCGCAACGAGGGTGTCAGCATCTGGGTGGTGAAGTCCGCCGAGATCACGGCCAGCGCCCCCTCTGAAAAAGGCCCGCTCTTCGATCCGTCGAATTCCAAGGTCTACCGTCACCCGACCTTCTTCGACATTCCGGATGAAGTGGGGCACATGTGATGGCCAACGCGGCGCTTTTCGAATTCCTGGCGCGCATCGGCGACAACACGCTGATCCTCGGCCATCGCGTTTCCGAATGGTGCGGTCACTCGCCCGCGCTGGAGGAGGATATCGCGCTTTCCAACACCGCGCTCGACCTGATCGGCCAGACGCAACTCTGGCTCGGCCGTGCCGGCGAGGTGGAGGGCAAGGGCCGCTCGGCCGATGACCTCGCTTATCTGCGAGACGGCTACGA
>CBFGOD010000630.1:0-2065 GCA_965650295.1 uncultured Shinella sp.
ACGGCGGTTTCCGAGCTTGGTCGGCGGATCGACGAATTTCATCGCCTCGAATTCCGCCATCTCCTTCTGGATGCCGTCCATCGTGGCCGATTGCGCGGCGACCTTTTCCGCCATCTCCGCCGTGTGGGTGACACGCAGTTCCGTGGCGCGCTGCAGGGCCTCGAGCGAGCTGCCGAGCGCCCCGCCGACGCTGCCGATCACCTGCGAGGCCTCGCCGATCAGGCGGCCGTAGTCGTTCAGCGAGGAGCGTTCCTGGCTGAGCAGGTCCATGAAATTGCTCATCTCGTTGCTGATCGCTCCGGCGGAGCGTTGCAGCACGCTCGCCTCGTGCTGGTGCGGCAGGTATTTCCGGCCGAGTTCATCGAGGGCGGCCTGGGTCTTGTATTTGCCGAGGGCGATGAAGTCGCGCACGAGATCCGGATTGCTGCCGGCATAGGCCTCGTAGACCAGTTCGTAATTGCGCGGCAGGCCGTCTATGCCCATCTGCTTCATGGCCGTTGCAACGCGCAAGGCGATGTCGGTGGTCGAGGATTTCCTGGTAGCCATTCAGATGCGGACCTGCTTGCGGAACGTTTCAGCCTATCGATAACAGACCGGTCTTTCGGCCCCTCTAATCCGGTCGTTCACATTTTAGCCAACCGTCGAACTCTTGGCATTTGCCGGCAAAGCCCTGTAAAGGAAGCGGCAAAGACGGAAGGGCGAGATGGCTGATATCGTTGATACGCGCACGGATGCGGAGGAAGCGCTGGCGCGCGCCACCGAAACGCTCGGCCGCGGCGTGCCGGTCGCCATTCCCACCGAGACGGTCTACGGCCTTGCCGCCGATGCCACCAATCCACTCGCCATCACCCGCATCTATGAGATGAAGGGCCGGCCGCGTTTCAATCCGCTGATCTGCCACATGGCCGATCTGGCCATGGCGGAAAAACACGCCGTCTTCGACCCGCTGTCGCGCAGGATCGCCGAAGCCTTCTGGCCGGGGCCGCTGACGCTGGTTCTGCCGATCCGGCCGGAGAGCGCCATCCATCCGCTGGCGCGCGCCGGGCTCGATACGGTCGGCATCCGCATTCCCAAGGGATTTGCCAGCCGGCTGCTTGCCGCCTTCGGCAAGCCGCTTGCTGCCCCCAGCGCCAACACATCAGGCCGCATCAGCCCGACCACTGCACGCCATGTCGCCGACGATTTTGGCGCCAAGCTCGAACTGGTGCTCGATGGCGGGCCAGCGGTCGTCGGGCTCGAATCGACGATCCTCAAGGTCGAGGGCGAGACGATCCGCCTGCTGAGGCCCGGCGGGCTGGATGCCGCGGAAATCGAACGCGTCACCGGCAGACCTGTTCAGCGCAACGAGACGGCCGGCGCCACCATTGAGGCACCCGGCATGCTCGCCTCGCATTATGCGCCGGATGCGCCGGTGCGGCTCGATGCCAGCGAGGTGCGGCCGGGCGAAGTGCTGATCCGCTTTGGGGGCACGCCGCTTCCCGGCGAGGCGGAAGCGGCGCTGGTGCTCGACCTCAGCCCCTCCGGCGACCTTGCGGAAGCGGCCGCCAATCTCTTCGGTTATATGAAACAGGCCGATGCCACGGGTGCGGGTGCAATCGCCTTTTCGCCCATTCCCGCCACCGGCCTCGGTGAGGCGATCAACGACCGTTTGCAGCGGGCCGCCGCCCCGCGCGGATGATATGGAGACGACGACCATGGTTGCCGCAACGCTTTCCCCCGCGCTGATCGCCCGTTTCGCCGAAATCACCGGTTCGGCCTATGCGCTTGTCGATGACAGGGATATCGCACCCTATCTCGTCGAAAGCCGCGGGCTCTACCATGGCACCTCGCCGCTGGTGCTGCGCCCCGGCTCGGTGGAGGAGGTCTCGGCCATCCTGGCGCTTGCCACGGAAACCGGCACGGCCATCGTGCCGCAGGGCGGCAATACCGGCCATGTCGGCGGCAGCGTGCCGCGTGAGGGCATGGCCGATGTCGTGCTGTCGCTCTCCCGTCTCAACCGCATCCGCGATGTCGATCCGGTCGGCAATGTCATCGTCGCCGACGGCGGCGCGGTGCTGGCGGAAAT
>CBFGOD010000631.1:0-2062 GCA_965650295.1 uncultured Shinella sp.
AAGACGACGCGCTCCTTGGCGGCGCGGATCGCCTCCTTGAGGTTGATGGTGGTGCGGCGCTCCTCGTCCATGATGCCCATCTTCATCGTATTGGGCGCCATGCCGACGGCGGCCTCGACGCGGCCGAACAGTTTGGACGCGAACGCGACCTCTTCCGGGCCGTGCATCTTCGGCTTGACGACATACATCGAACCAGCCGGCGAATTCTCGCGACGGCCGTTCGGACCGACATCATGCAGCGCGATCAGCGCGGTCACCATGGCGTCCATGATGCCCTCCGGCACCTCGTTGCCATCACGGTCGCGGATCGCCGGATTGGTCATGAGGTGGCCGACATTGCGCACCAGCATCAGCGAACGGGCACGCAGCGAAGCGGCCGAACCATCCGGCTTGCTATAGCCGCGATCCGGGTTGAGGCGGCGCGTAATGGTCTTTCCGCCCTTGGCGACTTCTTCCGACAGATCGCCCTTCATCAGGCCGAGCCAGTTGCGATAGACGACGACCTTGTCCTCGGCATCGACGGCGGCGACGGAATCCTCGCAGTCCATGATCGTGGTCAGCGCCGATTCGATGACGACGTCGGAAATATGCGCCGCATCGTCCTTGCCGGTCGGCGTCGTCGCGTCGATGCGGATTTCGATATGCAGGCCGTTGTTGCGCAGCAGGATACGCGTCGGTGCTGCGGCCTCGCCGACAAAGCCGGCGAACTTCGCTTCATCCGCGAGACCCGTCTTGCCGCCGCCGACCAGCGCGACGACGAGCTTGCCGCCTTCGACGGCAAGGCCCGCGGCCTCGCGCCAGGACGTGCCGGCAAGCGGCGCGGCCTCATCGAGGAAACCGCGCGCCCAGGCGATGACCTTGGCGCCGCGCAGGGGATTGTAGCCCTTGCCCTTTTCCGCTCCGTCGGTTTCCGGAATGGCATCCGTGCCGTAGAGCGCATCGTAGAGCGAGCCCCAGCGCGCATTGGCGGCGTTCAGCGCATAACGCGCATTCATGACGGGAACGACGAGCTGCGGGCCGGCAAGGCTTGCGATCTCCGGATCGACATGGTCGGTCGTTACCTTGAAGTCGCCGCCCTCGGGCAGGAGGTAGCCGATCTCGCGCAGGAAGGCTTCATAGGCCACCATGTCGACCGGGGCACCGTTTTCGCGATACCAGGCGTCGATCTTTTCCTGCAGCGCATCGCGCTTGGCGAGCAGGGCGCGGTTTTCCGGGGCCAGATCATGCACGATGGCGGAAAAATCGGCGAAATAGCGCTCCGCATCCACGCCCGTGCCGGGAAGGGCCTCCGTGACGATGAAATCGTAAAGGGCGCTGTCGATCGAAAGACCGGCTTTTTCGGTATAGGTCATCTGAAAAGGCTCCGAATGGCGGGATAAGGGGAGTATCCCGAATGGTCCCACTTTCCGGAGGTTTCATTCATAGTCAATTCGGCAAGGGCATAAAGAATTTATTCCGCTCGGGAATAAATCCTACTTAAGCCTCCTCCGCGATGCGCGGCCGGCCGCTGGCGGTGGCCGTGAAACGCGCCTCGATCAGCTTGCGCGACCCCTCGACTTCAGGCGCATCGATGGCCTCCGACAGGGTCACGACCGGCTCCTCCGCCCCGTTGGCGCGCGCCGCCTGCAGCGCTGCCGTCATCGCCCGTTCCTTAGCCAGCGAGAAGGCGGCCTCCTCGTCGATGAGGCGCAGGCTGTCGCCGGCACCGTTGACGATGAAGATGCCCTCTTCCGGCTGGGTCACGAAGACCGTCACGGCGTTGCGCACCTGGCCGACGACCGCGCCGACGGCATTCGCCACGCCGGCATCCGAGGGGATGGAGGAGACCGCGCCCAGCATATCGGCAATGGCGGGATAATAGACCGGCGCGGAAGCGCCGAGACCGACCAGCGGCCGGTCGAGCGCGATGCGGAACTTCACGATGCCGGGAACGCGGTGCAGCGCCCGGTCGATGGAGATGGAATTGGCCGGATCGAGCGCGCCCACGCCGTCATCGGCAAGGCAGGCGGAGAGGATGACATCGGCCGATTGCCGCGTGAGACGGTCGACCAGCGTGCGGGCC
>CBFGOD010000632.1:0-2059 GCA_965650295.1 uncultured Shinella sp.
GTCTCGAGATCGACCTTCTCGGTCAGGTTCTCGAAGACCCAGGTTGCGCCGCCCTGCGGACGGGCGGTGGCGAAGACGCGTAGCGTCTGGCCGTTCGGCAGGTGCCAGAGGTCGGTCTGGGTCTCGATGGCGCGGTAGACGGAAAGCGCGGTTTCCTTCCACTGCTTCCAGTTCAGCTGTTCCGGCAGCTTTCCGGCGGCGCGCAGCTTGTCGAAGAGCTCGCCATTGCCGGGCTTGCCTTCGAGGAAGGCCATGTCGACCTCCCACATATGCTGGAAGGCCTGGTTGTAGAATTGCAGGCGCTGGTCGCCGTCGAAGATCGCAACGGGCGTGGCGAGATGGTCGAGCGTCTCGGCGTGGCTCTTCAGCGTGCGCATCAGCTCTTCGCGCACGGCCTCGACATCCGAGACATTGACGGCGATGCCGGCCGAGCCCGTCGGACTGCGGGCATCGACGACGTCGAAGAAACCACGATTGCCATGCACGACGGTCGAGACCTTGTCGCGATAGGCCATGTCATAGGTGCTGGTGGCGCGGATCTTTTCGCGCGCAATCGTCGGCAGCAGTTCGCGGCCTTCATGCACGGCGCTTGCCGCGTCCTTCGCCTCGACGGCCTCGGCATAGGCCTCGTTGACCCAGGCGAGCGAACCATCGGCGGCGCGCTGCCAGACGGGCAGGTCGATCTGGTCGAGCATGCCCTGAAGGGTGGTCAGCGCCGCGACCAGCCGGTCGCGCTCGAGCTTCAGCTCGGCGGCTTCGGCGCGCAGGTTGTTGAGCGCCACGAAGCGCACGAAGGCCTGCCCGCCGGACACGCGGCCCTGGGCTTCCAGCACCTCGTCGCGGCTGGTTTCGACGACGAGGTCGAAACTCTGGGCCTGGGAGCGCAGCTTTTCGACGGCGCGTTCGATCTCGCCCGCCGAGGTCGGCTTCAGCCAGCGGCCGAAGGCGAGGAATTCGTTATCGGCCTGGGGGGCGCCGGTCTCGGGCGGCAGCTGGCCCAGAAATTCCGGTTTGCCGGAGCGGCCGTCCCACACGACGATGCGCCGATCCTTGTCGCCGATCAGCGCCTGCAGGCGGGAAACATTGTGCCGGGCATCGGAAAGGCTGGCCTGCAGCGTACGGCTTTCAGCCGCCATCTTCGCGCGCTGGCGGCCCATCCAAAGGGCTGAAACGACGGCTGCCGACATGACGCCGAGCAGCATGGAGCCCGTAACGATTTCCGTGGTGGCGAAATAGCGGCCGGCGGCATGGGCCGGGCTCGCAAAGGCCATCAGCGCCGAGCCGGCCGACAGTGCCGAAACGAGACGACGCCGACCGCCCGTAAACCAACCATTAACCATAAATGCATTTTGCAGCGCAAAGCCATGCGCGCAATCCCGCTCCGGCACGCCAAAAGCCTGCCCGGAACGGCCTCGTTTCAAATCCGACATCATCCCCGGTATGTCTCCGTCCGTTTGCCGCCTGATCGACAAGACATCCCAATCCGGCGCGAAGGGTCCGCATCTGCACGCCGAATCAATGCTTTAAACGATACTTGTTTCCCGAATCGACGGGAAGGCACCGGCCCAAAAAAGAGGCGGCGCGCTTGTGTCAAGCGCGTCGCCTCTAGATGTTGTGGATAATCCGGGTAAGGATCAGTACCTGTAGTGTTCAGCCTTGAACGGACCGGTCGTCGTGACGCCGATATAGCCGGCCTGTTCGTCCGAGAGTTCCGTGAGCCTTGCGCCAAGCTTGGCGAGGTGCAGGCGGGCGACCTTCTCATCGAGCTGCTTGGGCAGGACGTAGACTTCGTTCTTGTAGGCGTCGCCCTTGGTGAAGAGCTCGATCTGCGCCAGAACCTGGTTGGAGAACGAGGCGGACATCACGAAGGACGGGTGGCCGGTGGCGTTGCCGAGGTTGAGCAGGCGGCCTTCCGACAGAAGGATCATGCGGTTGCCTTTCGGGAACTCGATCAGGTCGACCTGCGGCTTGACGTTCGTCCACTTGAGGTTCTTGAGCGCGGCAACCTGGATCTCGTTGTCGAAGTGGCCGATATTGCCGACGATCGCCATGTCCTTCA
>CBFGOD010000633.1:0-2041 GCA_965650295.1 uncultured Shinella sp.
CTCTCGGGTGAGGCATGTTCGGTGAGAAGCCGGCGTGCGACCTCGCCCGCCATGGCGGGTGCGAGCAGGAAGCCGTGACGGTAGAGGCCGTTCACATGCAGGGTGTCGCCGTCTTCCGTCACCCGTGGCAGATTGTCGGGATAGGCGGGGCGAATGCCCGCGCCGGTGTCGACCAGCCGCGCCTCGCCGAAGGCGGGGTGCAGGCCGTAGGCCGCGTTCAGTAGTTCCATCAGCGAGCGCGTTGTGATGGGGCCGGCATCGTCGCTTTCGATCATCGTCGCGCCGACCATGAAGCGATTGCGCTCGCGCGGCACGATGTAGATCGGGTGACGCGGATGCAGCAGGCGGACGGGACGGGAAAGGGTGATTTCGCCGGTTTCGAGCCGGAGCATCTCGCCGCGCACGCCCCGCAGATTGGCAAGACGTCCGATCTTTGCGGCGCCTGTGCAATCGACGATCCTGTCATAGCGGGCAGCATGGCTGCCGGGCCCGAAGAGGAAGCGCATGCGCGCCTCCTCCAATCCTGTCATCAGCGCGGAGAGCGCCTTATGCGGATCGAGATGCGCCTCCTGCCGGAAGAAAAGCGCTTTACGGAAGCGGCCGGCAAGGTCCGGTTCCAGCGCTGCGATAGCCTGTTCGTCCAGCCATTCCCAGCCGGTGGTTCGTCCTGCAAAGCGCTCCAGTTCCCCGGCGTCGCGCCCGCTCGCCACGACCAGCGTGCCGCGACGCTGCACATGGCCGGGCAATGCCGCCTCCCACCAGTCGGCGGCGAGGCGGCCGAGCGTCAGCACGGGTTCTTCCGCACTTTCCCGTTCGCACCAGGGGGCGAGCATGCCGCCGGCAAAACCGGAGGCACCCTGGCCGACCTTTTCGGCCCTTTCGTGAATGGTGACGTCGAAGCCGTGGCGGTAGAGCTGCCAGGCGATCGTCAGGCCGGCGACGCCGGCGCCCTTGACGAGGATCCGCATGGTCATTCTCCCGCAAGCGGCATGTAGAGATCGCCGCCCTCGCGGAATTTGGCTGCCATCGCCTCCAGCCCCTCCTTCTGCGCCTCGGCGCGGATATCGTGCGAGATGCGCATGGAGCAGAATTTCGGGCCGCACATGGAGCAGAAATGCGCCACCTTGTGCGCCTCCTTCGGCAGGGTCTCGTCGTGGAACGAGCGGGCGGTGTCCGGATCGAGCGAGAGATTGAACTGGTCCTCCCAACGGAACTCGAAACGGGCGCGCGACAGCGCATCGTCGCGGATTTTCGCGGCCGGATGGCCCTTGGCAAGGTCGGCCGCATGCGCCGCGATCTTGTAGGTAATGACGCCGACCTTCACGTCGTTGCGGTCGGGCAAGCCAAGATGCTCCTTCGGCGTGACGTAGCAGAGCATGGCCGTGCCGAACCAGCCGATCATCGCCGCACCGATGCCCGAGGTGATGTGGTCGTAGCCCGGCGCGATGTCCGTCGTCAGCGGTCCCAAAGTATAGAACGGGGCCTCGCCGCAGACCTTCAGCTGCTTGTCCATGTTCTCCTTGATCTTGTGCATCGGCACATGGCCGGGGCCTTCGATCATGACCTGGCAATCCTTTGCCCAGGCGATCTGCGTGAGCTCGCCCAGCGTCTCCAGTTCGGCGAATTGTGCTGCGTCGTTGGCGTCGGCAATCGAGCCGGGGCGCAGGCCGTCGCCGAGCGAGAAGGAGACGTCATAGGCGCGGCAGATGTCGCAGATCTCTTCAAAGTGCTCGTAGAGGAAGCTTTCCTTGTGGTGATGAAGACACCACTTGGCCATGATCGAGCCGCCGCGCGAGACGATGCCGGTGACGCGGTTGACCGTCAGCGGGATGTAATGCAGCCGCACGCCGGCATGGATGGTGAAATAATCGACGCCCTGCTCGCATTGCTCGATCAGCGTGTCCTGATAGACCTCCCAGTCGAGCTTGACCGGATCGCCGTGCACCTTCTCCAGCGCCTGATAGATCGGCACCGTGCCGATCGGCACGGGTGCATTGCGGATGATCCATTCGCGCGTCTCGTGGATGTTGCGGCCCGTGGA
>CBFGOD010000634.1:0-2038 GCA_965650295.1 uncultured Shinella sp.
ACGTCCGCCGCGACCACCACGTTCTGGAAGGGCCGTGACGGCACCCAGTACCGCTTCAATATCATCGACACGCCCGGCCACGTGGACTTCACCATCGAAGTCGAGCGCTCGCTCCGCGTGCTCGACGGTGCCATCGCGCTGCTCGACGGCAACCAGGGCGTCGAGCCGCAGACGGAAACCGTCTGGCGCCAGGCCGACAAGTACAACGTTCCGCGCCTGATCTTCGTCAACAAGATGGACAAGATCGGTGCCGATTTCTACTTCTGCCTCGATACGCTCGATAAGCGCCTCGGCATCAAGCCGGTCGTGATGCAGCTGCCGATCGGCGCCGAGAGCGATTTCCGCGGCGTCGTCGACCTGATCGAGATGAACGCGCTCGTCTGGCGCAACGAAGAGCTGGGCGCCCAGTGGGACGTCGTCGAGATCCCCGAGGACCTCAAGGCCAAGGCCGCTGAGTACCGCGAGAAGATGATCGAGACCGCCGTCGAGATGGACGATGCGGCCACCGAGGCTTACCTCAACGGCGAAATGCCTGACAACGACACGCTGCGCCGGCTGATCCGCAAGGGCACCTGCGAAGTGAAGCTGTATCCGGTGTTCTGTGGCTCGGCCTTCAAGAACAAGGGCGTGCAGCCGCTGCTGGATGGCGTTATCGACTTCCTGCCGGCTCCGACCGACATTCCTGCGATCCAGGGCATCGACGTCAAGACCGACAAGCCGATCGAGCGTCACGCGACCGACAACGAGCCGCTGTCGATGCTGGCCTTCAAGATCGCCAACGACCCGCACATGGGCTCGCTGACCTTCTGCCGCATCTACTCGGGTCACCTCGAGACCGGCGCGATGCTGGAAAACACGGTCAAGGAAAAGCGCGAACGCGTTGGCCGCATGTTCCAGATGCATGCGAACAGCCGTGAGCAGATCAACGAAGCCTTCGCCGGCGACATCGTCGCCATCGTTGGCCTCAAGGACACGACGACGGGCGATACGCTCTCGGATCCCACCAGCCGGGTGATCCTGGAACGCATGGAATTCCCCGAGCCGGTCATCGACATCGCCGTGGAGCCCAAGTCCAAGGCCGACCAGGAGAAGATGGGCCTCGCCCTCGCTCGCCTGGCTGCCGAAGATCCGTCGTTCCGCGTCAAGACCGACGAAGAATCCGGCCAGACCATCATCTCGGGCATGGGCGAACTGCACCTCGACATTCTCGTCGACCGCATGCGCCGCGAGTTCAAGGTCGAAGCCAATATCGGTGCGCCGCAGGTGGCCTACCGTGAAGCGATCACCCGCAAGGTTGATCACGACTACACCCACAAGAAGCAGTCCGGCGGTTCGGGCCAGTTCGCCCGCATCAAGTTCACGATCGAGCCGAATGAAGCCGGCAAGGGCTTCGAGTTCGTCTCCGCGATCGTCGGCGGCAACGTGCCCAAGGAATACGTCCCGGGCGTCAGCAAGGGTGTTGCGTCGGTCATGGGCTCCGGCCCGGTGATCGGCTTCCCGATCGTCGACGTGAAGTTCACGCTGACGGACGGCGCCTACCACGACGTCGACTCCTCGGTTCTCGCCTTCGAAATCGCCGGCCGCGCGGGCTTCCGCGAAGCCATCGAGAAGGCCGCCCCGAAGATCCTCGAGCCCATCATGCGGGTTGAAGTTCTGACCCCGGAAGACTATGTGGGCGACGTCATCGGTGACCTGAATTCACGTCGCGGCCAGATCCGCGGCACTGAAGCCCGCGGTATCGCGCAGGTGATCGACGCCATGGTGCCTCTTGCCAACATGTTTGGCTACGTGAACTCGCTCCGCTCGATGAGCCAGGGGCGCGCTCAGTACACCATGACTTTCGACCACTACGAGCAGGTCCCGCAGGCGGTCGCCACCGAAGTCCAGGCAAAGTACGCTTAACGTTTACCCGCTAAGCAACCGCTTGAAATAGAAACTGAAAACTCACGTCGGCTGTTGGCTGACGCATACGGAGAGAAGCGATGGGCAAGGAAAAGTTTTCCCGCAATAAGCCTCACTGCAACATCGGCACCATCGG
>CBFGOD010000635.1:0-2037 GCA_965650295.1 uncultured Shinella sp.
GAGACCCGCACCTCGGAAATGCCGGCCTTCGGCGAAATCCTCGAGCCCGACCAGATCAAGCAGGTTGCCGCCTATGTCGTCAGCCTGACCGGCACGCCGTCGGATGTTGCGCTCGTCGAGCCCGGCAAACAGGTCTTCGCCGACAATTGCGCGGCCTGCCACGGCGAGGATGCCAAGGGCAACCGCGAGATGGGCGCACCCGACCTCGCCGACGCCATCTGGCTGAAGGGCGAGGGCGAAGCCGCCATCGCCGCGCAGGTCCGCACACCCAAGCACGGTGTCATGCCCGCCTGGCTGCCCCGCCTCGGCGACCCCGCCGTCAAGCAGCTGGCGGTGTTCGTCCATTCGCTCGGGGGCGGGGAGTAGGCACTGGCGAATTGAGCCCCCCTCTGCCCGGCAGGGCAGAGGGGGTAGATTAAGGCGCCGCTAGCTGCCCGACCAAACCGCGAGTTCATATCCATCAGGGTCCGCAAACTGGAAGCGCCGGCCGCCGGGGAAGGAAAAGATCGGCTTGACAATCGTCCCGCCGGCCTTTTCAACGCGGCCGAGCGCGTCTTCGAGGTCATCGGCGAAGAGGATGACGAGCGGGCCGCCTTTGGCGGAGACCGGCGCCAGTGTCGTGAAGCCGCCGGTCAGGCGGCCGTCCTGAAATTCGCAGTATTCCGGGCCGTAATCCGTGAAGGTCCAACCGAAGGCGTTTCCGTAGAAGGCCTTGCTCTTCGCGATATCGGCGACGTTGAACTCGATATAGTCGATCTTGCGATCGGCGCCTTTGCCACTCATCGCGGATTCTCCTTGTCTTCCATCAGTTTTTTCAGCGTATCGAGGTCGTGGGCAATGTGCGCCGCATCCTTCTCGAACGCTGCATCATCCATGTCCGGCTGGCGCAGCAGCGTGAACATCACTTCCGCTCCGTCGCCGTTCGGCACGACGCGTAGTGCGTTGTCGACCACGAGGCCATCCGGCAGCGTCACCCGGTGATCGATGACGCCGAAATCGTTCAGCGGTGCAAAGTGCACGCGCACATCGCCGAGCGGTCCGCCGTCGGCGATCCAATGCTCGCCCTCGCGGGTCAGGCCCGCGGCGAGGCCGGAAGCCCAGAGCGGCATGTTTTCCGGTCGGGCGGCGAAAGCATAGACCGCGCGCCAATCACGCTGGATGGTCCGGTGGACGATGCGGGCGGGAAGGGTGGTCATTGCCGTCTCCTCTTTTCAAGAGAATAGGAGAAAAACCGTGCGAATGTCGAACGAAAAGTGAACATTTTTCACTGTCGCGCTTATTTGCAGGATTGCGATGCGGCAACCCGCCACGTCAGGCTCTCATTCAAACTTGACGTAGATCAACGATAGCGCGGACCGTTGGCGTCATTGTGGTGGCACAACGACAGGTGCGGCCGAGTCCCATGCAGAAAAATACCACCACGATCTACAACTCCATCGAACGCCACGATGCGGAGCCCGTCAACTCGGCAAAGGTGCGCAAGCCGCTTTACGAGAAGCGCAAGAAGATCTTTCCCAAGCGCGCCGAGGGTCGTTTTCGCCAGTTCAAGTGGCTGGTGATGCTGATCACGCTCGGCATCTACTACCTGACGCCGTGGATCCGCTGGGATCGCGGCCCGCATGCGCCGGATCAGGCCGTGCTCGTCGATCTCGCCGGCCGCCGCTTCTACTTCTTCTTCATCGAGATCTGGCCGCAGGAATTCTTCTTCGTCGCCGGCCTGCTCGTCATGGCGGGCTTCGGGCTCTTCCTCGTCACCTCGGCGGTCGGCCGCGCCTGGTGCGGTTATGCCTGTCCGCAGACCGTATGGGTCGATCTCTTCCTCGTCGTCGAGCGCGCCATCGAGGGCGACCGCAATGCCCGCATCAAGCTCGACACCGGCCCCTGGACCTTCGACAAGCTCTGGAAGCGGGTCAGCAAACACGCCACCTGGCTGGTCATCGCGATCGCGACCGGCGGCGCGTGGATCTTCTATTTCGCCGACGCCCCGACGCTGCTCGTCGATTTCGTGATGCTCAAGGCGCCGCCCGTTGCCTATAT
>CBFGOD010000636.1:0-2006 GCA_965650295.1 uncultured Shinella sp.
CCTCATCATCACTTGCCCCTGCGCGCTCGGCCTTGCCGTGCCCGTCGTCCAGGTCGTGGCGGCCGGCCGGCTGTTTGCCGGCGGCGTGATGGTCAAGGATGGTTCGGCCATGGAGCGCCTTGCCGAAATCGACACCGCCGTCTTCGACAAGACCGGCACGCTGACGCTCGGCAAGCCGCGCCTCGTCGATCGCGACAAGATCAATCGCGCCAATCTGGCACTCGCCGCTGCCCTTGCCGCCCATTCGCGCCATCCGCTCTCACTTGCCTTGGCCAGCGTCGTCAACGGCCCGACACCGCTCATCGATGCGGTCAGGGAAGTCGCTGGTGGTGGCCTTGAGGCGGAAACGCCGCAGGGTTTGCTGCGCCTCGGCAACCGCGCCTTCGCCGCTGGCAAGGCCTTGGAAGGCGAGGAGGGGCATGGGCTTTCGGAAGTCGTTCTGTCGCGCGATGGCGCGGTGCTGGAAACCTTCCGCTTCGAGGATGCCGTGCGCACCGGTGCGGACGAGGCGATCCGCGTGCTCAAGCTGGAGGGTATCGACATGGCCATCCTCTCGGGCGACCGTGCCCCCGCCGTCAGCCGCATCGCTGGCGTGCTCGGTATTGCCCGCTGGCGCGCCGCGCTCTCGCCGCGTGAAAAGACCGAGGCCGTCGCAGAACGCGCTGCCAGCGGTCATCGCGTGCTGATGGTCGGCGATGGCATCAACGATGCGCCGGCGCTCGCTGCCGCCCATGTCTCGATGGCACCCGCGACGGCCGCCGATGTTGGCCGGCAGGCCGCCGATTTTGTCTTCCTGCATGAAAGTCTGGAGGCCGTGCCCTTCACCTATGAGACGGCGCGCCGCGCCGGCAACCTCATCCGCCAGAATTTCGCGCTCGCCATCGGCTACAATGTCATCGCCGTGCCGGTCGCCATTCTCGGCCATGCCACGCCGCTGATCGCCGCCATCGCCATGTCGATGTCGTCGATCATCGTGGTGATCAATTCGCTTCGCCTGCGCGGACGGCTGCCGGCCTTCGCAGCGCGCGCGGCGGACGAGGCCCGTCCGGTCAAACCCCTGGTGCAAGCCGCATGAACACGCTGATCTTTCTCATCCCCATCGCGCTTTTCCTCGGCGCACTCGGCCTCGGGGCCTTTCTCTGGTCGCTGAAGAGCGGCCAGTACGATGATGTCGAGGGAGCGGCCTGGCGGGTGCTCGACGACGGCGACGACCGGCCGGTCCGCTGATTTCAAACCATTCTAAAAGCGCTGTTTCACCAAACATTTGCTTGTCGTAAATCGATTTGAATGCCAAAACACCAGCGCTGGAGCACAGCTCCCAAATGCTCTTTTCGCGCGGCGTTTTCGGCATCGAGCCGGAAAACTTCCCCCGCCGCGCCATCCTACGGAGGTATGAACGTGGCACAGGCGGAAATCGGGCTTATCGGTCTCGGTGTTATGGGATCGAACCTTGCGCTCAACATTGCCGAGAAAGGCAACAAGATCGCGGTCTTCAACCGCACGGTCGCGCGCACCAAGGAATTCTACGAGGAGGCCGGCGACCTCAAGGGCCAGATCGTGCCCTGCGAGACGATCGAAGAGTTCGTCGCCGCCATCCGCCCGCCGCGCCCGATCATCATCATGATCCAGGCCGGTGCGGCCGTGGACCAGCAGATGGAACTGCTGCGCCCCTATCTGGAAAACAACGACATCATGATCGATGCCGGCAATGCCAACTTCCGCGACACGATGCGCCGCTTCGATGCGCTGAAGGATTCGGGCCTGACCTTTATCGGCATGGGCGTTTCCGGCGGTGAGGAGGGCGCGCGCCACGGCCCCTCCATCATGGTCGGCGGCACGGAAGCCTCTTGGAAGCGCGTCGAGAAGGTGCTGACCTCGATCTCCGCCAAGTACAATGATGACCCGTGCGTCGCCTGGCTCGGCGAAAACGGCGCAGGCCATTTCGTCAAGACCATCCACAACGGCATCGAATATGCCGACATGCAGATGATCGCCGAGATCTACGG
>CBFGOD010000637.1:0-1996 GCA_965650295.1 uncultured Shinella sp.
CCCTGCAGCTCGTGCAGAACGGTACGCTCAGCACCACGGCGCGCGGCGCGGCGCATGGCGAAATCGGCCAGACGCAGTTCCTGCCGGCCAACGTCCTGAAATACGGCGTCGATGGTGACGGCAACGGCCGTATCGATCTCGTCGGCTCCAAGGCCGATGCGCTCGCCTCCACCGCCAACTTCCTGCGCGGCCATGGCTGGAGCGCCGGCGGCGGCTACCAGCCCGGCCAGGGCAATTTCGGCGCCCTGCAGGGCTGGAACGCGGCCAGCGTCTACCAGCGCGCGATCGCCATCATCGGCGCGGAAATCGACGGCGACTGATCGCTGGTCATCTGGAATTGAAAAAGCCCGGCGCGGGAGACCACGCCGGGCTTTGTTTTTTCAGGCCAGAAAAACAACGATCAGGCGCTCGGCCGCTGGAAATCGCCCGTGCCGGCGTCCATGACCCACAGCTCGCCGGTCGAAATGTCGAACCAGGCGCCATGCAGCTGGATGCGGCCTTTTTCTTCCAGGATACGCACGCAGGGGAAGCTGCGCAGATTGGCGATGGAGTTGCGGATCGACACCCGTTCCAGTGCCCGCTGGCGCTCGCCCTGGGTCAGGATTTCCGCACCCTGGATCTGCTCGGCCACGGGCTTCAGCATGCCCATCCACTTGCCGATGAAATCGCCCGGCGAAAGGGGCTCGGCATCCGGATCGAGCGCAGCCTTGATACCGCCGCAGCGGCCATGACCCATCACCAGAATATCCGAAACCTTGAGCGACTGGACGGCGAATTCGAGTGCCGCCGATGTCGCATGATATTGACCGTCGGGCTCGTAGGGCGGCACGAGATTGGCCACGTTGCGCATGACGAACAATTCACCCGGACCGCTGTCGAAGATCGTCTCGGGTGCTGCGCGAGAGTCACAACAGGCAATGACGAGGGTTTTCGGTTTCTGGCCCGTTTCGGCAAGCGCCCTGTAGCGGGCGGATTGCTCGGAATAACGGCCGGACATGAAATTGCGATAGCCATTCAGAAGACGATCGGGAAAGCGGTTCATAGGTCGGAATACCCCCGTGATGCGGTCCACCGGACGAGGCTCCATCCGGTTTCCCGCATAAACCACTCCGCAAGGATTGACGCAAGGTCGGATCGGCGTGTCAGGACCGGCGTGTTTGCGCCGGATGCAGGAGACGGCGCATATGCACCATGGCCATGGGTGTGGAAATGCTGGAGGCATCCTGCTCCAGCGTCAGCTCGTCGGCACCGCGCTTGGCGGTGCGCGCCACGATCTCGAAGACGCTCGCCGTCGCCAGCATCAGCGCCCGCTCCTCGGGCAGATTTTCCATGAGCCGGGAGAGGAAAATGGCCGCAAGCAGGTCGCCCGTTCCGTTCGGCGGGTTCTCCACCAGCCGATGCTCGGCCAGAAGCGCGCTTCGCCCGGAGAGATAGAGATTGCCGGTGCTGCCCGCCATCAGCGGCAGCGAGGAGGTGACGAGCATGCGCGCCGGGCCGAGCGAAAGGGCGGCCTCCACGATCGCATTGTTGGTTTCCAGCGGCGCGCCGGCAAGCCAGGCTAGCTCGAAGCGGTTCGGCGTGGTGATCGACGCGAGCGGGATCAGGCTGTCGCGGATCGCCACCGCCGTCGCCTCCGGCACGTAAAGCCCGCGCTCATCGCCGCAGACGGGATCGCACATATAGAGAAGGTCGGGATTGTCGGCTCTGAGACCCTCGACCAGCCGCGCCACGGAACGGGCTTGCGCCGCGCTGCCGAGATAACCCGACAGCACCGCCTTCACCTCGCCGCGCAGATATTCGGCGATCAGCGGGTCCATTTTCTCGCCCGCCTTGCGGTTGGCATAGAAATAGACCTCGCGCGTCAGCGGATAGGTACGCGCCTGCACGCTCTGGATCGTCGGCATGACGAACGGCCCCGCCGCGGTCTGCGCGAGCGGCACCGTCTTGACGTTGGGTTTGTCGGCATAGAGCATCGCCGTATAGGTGATGGCATATT
>CBFGOD010000638.1:0-1995 GCA_965650295.1 uncultured Shinella sp.
CTGGCCGGCGGTGCCCATAGCACCGAAGGCAATCGCGCGCAGCGCCATGTCGAGGTCGGCCGAAGGGCAGACGATGCCGGCATTGTTGCCGCCGAGCTCGAGGATCGAGCGGGCGAAACGCTTGGCGAGACGCGGGCCGACTTCCTTGCCCATGCGGGTGGAGCCGGTGGCCGAGACGAGCGCGACCTTGTGGTTGTCGACGAGGGCTTCGCCGATCGTGCGGTCGCCGATGAGGACCTGGGAAAGGTTCGCCGGAGCATCGCCGAAACGGGCGAGCGCGCGATCGAGGATCGCCTGGCAGGCGAGGCCGGTCAGCGGCGTCTTTTCGGAGGGCTTCCAGACGATGGAGTTGCCGGCAACGAGCGCGAGAGCGGCGTTCCACGACCAGACGGCGACCGGGAAGTTGAAGGCGGAGATGATGCCGACGACGCCGAGCGGGTGCCAGGTTTCCATCATGCGGTGGCCAGGGCGCTCGGTGGCGATGGTGAGGCCGTAGAGCTGGCGGGAGAGACCGACGGCGAAATCGCAGATGTCGATCATTTCCTGCACTTCGCCGAGGCCTTCGGACGTGATCTTGCCGGCTTCGATGGACACGAGACGGCCGAGATCGGCCTTGGAGGCGCGCAGCTCTTCGCCAAGCAGGCGAACGAGTTCGCCGCGCTTGGGAGCCGGCACGAGGCGCCAGGCTTTGAAGGCTTCATGGGCGGCGTCGATGGCCTTGTCGGTGTCTGCGCCCGAAACGGTCTTCAGCTTGCCGATCTCCTCGCCGCTGACCGGGCTGAAGGAGGCCATGTCGCCACCCTGCCACAGGCCGCGGGCAACACCGAGCTTGTCGAGAAGGGCTTCGGTTTCCTTTTTCACGTCGACTTTCGTCATGGGGTATCTCCCTGATGTTATTAGAAGGTCATGGCGCCGAGCGGACCCGGCGAGGTGATGGTTTTCAGCCCGGCCGCGAGTTCGCGGATCTTTTCCGGGGTGTATTGGTCGTAGAAGGCCTGGTTCTTGCGGCCGATGGCATGTTCCGCGCTAAAACTGCCGCCGAAGTTTTCGACCGCGACTGTGAAGACCCAGGCGCGCAGGTCCGTCTCGAAATCGGGATCGGCAAGGCGCGGATCGTCCTTGGCGACGACGAGGTTGAAGTGCACGCCGCCATCGCCGATATGGCCGAAATCGCAGATCGTCACATCCTCGAAGTTGTCAGGC
Organism: uncultured Shinella sp.; assembly: GCA_965650295.1. Classification (GTDB taxonomy): domain Bacteria; phylum Pseudomonadota; class Alphaproteobacteria; order Rhizobiales; family Rhizobiaceae; genus Shinella. Next base: position 1,204 of record CBFGOD010000638.1, read on the forward strand.
ATTTCCGCCTTCATATGGGCGAGGAACGGCATGATGTCACCCCGGCGGAAGGACAGATCGAAGGCGATCAATCGCCCGCTATGCTTCACGCCCTCGGAGAGCGCATGGCGCAGCGCCCAGATTTCGTGCGGCGGGCCGACGAAGGCGTCGGCGAGCGGCGCATCCTCACGCTCCCAGATGGCGGCCAGAACCTCTTCCAGCACCGCATCGAGCGGCTGTTCGCCGTCACGCGGCGGCGTGGAGCGGGAGATTTCGGCGAGGATGACGAAATCGGGCACGATGCCGCCCTGGAAGGGATTGCGCAGCGAGGGAACGTGATCGAGCGCGGCGCTGATGGCGTTGCCGGACATGCCCTCGAAGGCCGAGAGATAGCTGCCGAGCGCGTCTTCCATGGCGACCAGCAGCGTTGCAACCTGTTCGGACGAGGCTGGTACCAGAAGCGCGGTCGCCGACTGTTTCGGCGCGGGCTCGAGGTTCAGCACGCACTCGGTGACGATGCCGAAAGCGCCCGACGTGCCGATGAACAGCTGCTTCCAGTCGACGCCGGTATTGTTCTTGCGCAGGTCCGAAGACAGGTCGAGCACGGTGCCGGCCTCGTCGGCGAGAACCACCGTGAGGCCCAGCGTGTTGCGGCGCACGTCGCCGTAGCTCAGGAAGCGCGAGCCGCCGGTGTTGGTCGCGCACAGCCTGTCTTGCCTGCTGATCGCCCATTGGCAGAAGATCTCACCGCGCCCTGTCAAGGCGGCCTTGCTGGTCGGCGTTCCCGATCCGGCGTCGGCGGTCTTTCCCGAA
>CBFGOD010000639.1:0-1993 GCA_965650295.1 uncultured Shinella sp.
TTTCCTTGAGCTTCAGAGCACCTTCCATGGCCAGCGGATAGCTGGTGCCGCGGCCGAGATAGAGCACATCCTTGCACTTGGAAAGATCGCGCGAAAGCTGCTCGATCGACGGCTGGATGGTGTTGAGAACATGTGCCATGACGCGCGGCATTTCCGCGAGATTGCGCACGAGGTCCTTCTCTTCCGCCTCGCTGATCGTGCCGCGTGCCCGGCCCGCGCCGATGGCGAGTGCGGCCAGAACCGTCAGCTGGCAGGTAAAGGCCTTGGTCGAGGCGACACCGATTTCCGGGCCGGCGAGAAGCGGGAAGACGGCGTCCGATTCGCGGGCGATCGTCGATTCCCTGGTATTGACCACCGCGCCGATCTTCAGGCCATGCTCCTTGCAGTAGCGCAGCGACGCCAGCGTGTCGGCAGTCTCGCCGGACTGCGAGATGAAGAGTGCGGCGGATGCCGGGTTCAGCGGGATCTCGCGATAGCGGAATTCCGAGGCGACATCGATTTCGACCGGCAGGCGGGCATAACGCTCGAACCAGTATTTGCCGACGAGACCAGCAAGATAGGCCGTGCCGCAGGCTGAAATCGCAAGGCTCGGCGTCTTGGCAAAGTCGATGTCGACGGACGTCGGGCGCACGGTGTGCGTGAGAAAATCGACATAGTGGCCGAGCGCGTGGGAAATCGCCTCGGGCTGCTCATGGATTTCCTTTTCCATGAAATGGCGGTGGTTGCCCTTGTCGACGAGATAGGCGGCAGCCGACGAAATCTGCTTGGCGCGCTCGACGCTGACACCATCGATATCGAAGACATGCGCACCCTCACGGCCCAGGATCGCCCAGTCGCCATCGACGAGATAGGTGATCTCGTTGGTGAAGGGAGCAAGCGCAATGGCGTCGGAACCCAGGAACATCTCGCCCTTGCCGTGGCCGATGGCGAGCGGCGGGCCGTTGCGGGCTGCCATGATGGTCGACGGATCGTCCTCGAAGATGACCGCCAGCGCATAGGCGCCGGTGACGCGGCGCAGCATGGCATGCATGGCCTCGCGGCGGCCAAGGCCGTCACGGCGCAGTTTCGCGATCAGCTGCGCGACGACTTCCGTATCGGTCTGCGTGCTGAAGGTCGCACCACCGGCGGCCAGCTCGTCCTTCAGCTCGGAGAAGTTCTCGATGATGCCGTTGTGAACGACGGCGACGCCATCGACGAAATGCGGATGCGCATTGCTTTCCGTCGGCGCGCCATGCGTCGCCCAGCGGGTATGCGCAATGCCGATCGTGCCGGCCAGCGGCTCCTCGCCGAGACGCTTCTCCAGATTGACGAGCTTGCCCTCGGCACGGCGGCGCGCCAGCTTGCCATCCACGATGGTCGCCACACCGGCGGAATCATAGCCCCGGTATTCGAGACGCTTCAGCGCATCGACCAGCCGCCCGGCAACAGGCTCAACTCCGACGATGCCAACAATTCCGCACATGGGATGCTCCGCTTTTCGCAACGCTTCGATTGCGCTCTTTGGTAAAGTTTTTTTGTGGCGGCGCAACACGGCCACGCTCACTTTCGATTGCAAGCGTTAATGTGGGCGCGCCCACCAGGTATTTATTTGCCGGCCTTCTTTTTAGCGTCCTTGATCGCCTGGTTGCGCTCACGGATGAGGACGGCGCGGCCCTCCTTGTTTTCCTGCCGGGCGCGGCCGAAGGCAACGGCATCATCGGGCACGTCTGCGGTGATGACGCTGCCGGAGGCGACATAGGCGCCATTGCCGACCGTCACCGGTGCGACGAGCGCCGTGTTGGAGCCGATGAAGGCATCCGCGCCGATGCGCGTGATGTGCTTGTTGATGCCGTCGTAGTTGCAGGTGATGGTGCCCGCGCCGACATTGGTGTGCGCACCGATGAAGGCGTCGCCACGCAGAGCGTCAGCAGGTCGCGGTGGCGGACGCGATAAATCGAGACTTCCATGTAGTCCCGGTTATCGGACGAGTTTGGGCGTTGGCTTGCTTAAATTG
>CBFGOD010000640.1:0-1974 GCA_965650295.1 uncultured Shinella sp.
CACGGCGGCGATTTCGCGGGCCATGCGGTCGAGGGCAGCTTCATAGAGCTGACGCTCGGAATAGGACTGTTCCGGCTGGTTCTCGGCGCGGTAAAGGTCGCGGACCACTTCGGCGATCGAGATCAGGTCGCCGGAATTGATCTTGGCATCATATTCCTGCGCGCGGCGCGACCACATGGTGCGCTTCACGCGGGCCTTGCCCTGGACAACCTTCAGCGCGCGTTCGACGAAATCGGTCTCCGACAGTTTGCGCATGCCGATCGAAACGGCTTTGGCAACCGGCACCTTGAGACGCATCTTGTCCTTTTCGAAATCGATGACAAAAAGCTCAAGCTTCATGCCGGCGACTTCCTGCTCTTCGATCGCAATGATCTGGCCAACGCCGTGAGCGGGATAGACGATCGACTCGCCGGTCTTGAAGCCATGGCGCGTGGAAGATTTCTTCTGCTGGGTCGTCATTCTGTTCAAATACTCCCTGTTACGCTCCCGGCGGGGGCCGGGTGGGTCCGAGGACCCGGGAAAGACGGGGGGCACCGTTGCGGTGTCACCACTCTGGTCCGTCCGCCATGCGCAAAAAGGTCCCCGGCGACGCGTTCACATTTGAGCAACCGGAGTTGCCTATGGGAGGTGAGCGACGTTGAGGGATCGTTTGCTTTCGTGGTGGTGTTTCGGGCACGCAAAATGCCGCGATGTGGATCAGTATTCGGACCCTACCACAAAAAAGTGCCGAAATCAATAATTTGCTTCGCATGGGTCATCAAGCCTGTCCCATCGCCTTTTGGCGGGATGAGGCTTTTTTCCCCAGGATCGATCGTTGCCCGCAATCGGGCTCAGTCGCCCTTGCCGGGGTTCGGCGAGAAGAACTGCTCGTACTTGTTCTCGACGCCGTCCATTTCCTTGGCCTCGGGCATGGCATCCCGCTTGACCGTGATATTGGGCCAGATCGCCGCGAATTCCGTGTTGATCTTCAGCCACTTGTCGAGGCCCGGCTCGGTGTCCGGCTTGATCGCCTCGGCGGGACATTCCGGCTCGCAGACACCGCAGTCGATGCATTCGTCGGGATGGATGACGAGCGTGTTCTCACCCTCGTAGAAACAGTCGACGGGGCACACTTCCACGCAGTCCGTGTACTTGCAGCGGATGCAGTTGTCGGTCACGACATATGTCATGAGGAACTCCAGAAACGTCACGAAGCGGGCGGTGGCTCACGGCCGCCTGGGCAGTCGACCGGAACGAAAAACCTCACCCGCGCAAGGCTATCCGGTGGTGGAGGTAAAGGCTTTGCTGGCGCTTGGCAAGCGCAATAGATGCGCCTTTAGGCCCGCGAGAGGTATAGAATTCTAATCCTCGTCACCGCCGGGGCCGCCATGCAGCCGGTCGATCTCGCGGCGCTCGCGTTTCGTCGGGCGTCCGGCACCGCGTTCGCGCGTCGCCTGCGCGAAGGCATTGCGTTCCTCGCGCGGCGGCCGAGGCGGCGTCATGTCGTGATAGAGCAGGCGGGCTTCCTCATAGGGGCCGCGGCGCTCGCCCGGCAAAAGCACCTTCACCACCATGTCATAACGGTCGAGCGACAGCACGATCACATCGCCCGGCCGCACCATATGCGAGGGCTGGCGGATGGCGAGATCATTGACCCTGACATCGCCCGCTTCGACGGACTTTGCCGCAAGCGAGCGGGATTTGCGCAGGCGCGCGAAGAACAGCCACTTGTCGATGCGCTGGCGCGCGGCGGGCTGTTCTTCGTGTCGCGTCATGCTTTACTTCTTCAGCTGCTCCTTGAGCGCTGCGAGCTTCGCGAAGGGTGAATCCGGATCAACAGGCTTTTCCTTGCGGGGCGGCCGGGCCTCGAATTTCGCCTGCTGCGGCTTGGCCGAACGGTCGTTGCGCTCACCGCGATGATCGCCACGGTCCGGACGGTTGCCGCCCTGCGGCTTTCCGTCGCGGCCACCCTTGCCCTGATCCGGACGGCCACCA
>CBFGOD010000641.1:0-1970 GCA_965650295.1 uncultured Shinella sp.
GAGTCACATAGGGCCGCTTCTTCGTCTGCCGAGTCAGGTACGCAGAAAGCGCCGCCTTGCCTTCCTTCTCCAACAGGCCGGTCTCTACGATGATACCGGCATCGCGCAGCATGGCGAGCCCCCTGCCCGCGACACGCTCGTCCGGATCGGTCACGGCGACAACCACGCACGCGACGCCCGAGGCGATCAGCGCATCCGCGCAGGGCGGTGTCTTGCCATGGTGGGAGCAAGGTTCGAGCGTGACATAGGCCGTGGCGCCCCGCGCGGCATCGCCGGCTATGGCCAATGCCTGCGTTTCCGCATGCGGCCGGCCGCCCGGCGCCGTGACGGCGGAACCGACGATCACGCCGTCCTTGACGATGAGGCAGGCAACGGAGGGATTGGTGGAGGTCAGGCCGAGATTGCGGCGGCAGAGGCGGATCGCCGCTGCCATGAAGCGTTGGTCGCTGGACACGACACCCGACATCTAGCCGTCAGCGCCCGGATCGCGGGCGATCTTGGCGGCGACTTCGGACAGGATCTTCTCGAAGTCGTCGACATGGGAGAAATCGCGGTAGACCGACGCGTAGCGCACGAAGGCCACGTCATCGAGTGCCTTCAAGGCTTCCAGCACCTGAAGACCGATCTCTTCGGAAGAGATTTCCGTCTCGCCGGAGCTTTCCAGCCGGCGGACGATGCCCGAGACCGCGCGTTCGATACGGTCCCGGTCGACGGGCCGCTTGCGAAGCGCGATCTCGAAGGATTTCAGGAGCTTGTCGCGGTCGAAGGGGGCCTTGCGGCCCGTCTTCTTGGCAACCATCAGCTCCCGCAGCTGCACCCGTTCGAAGGTCGTGAACCGCCCCCCGCAATCCGGGCAGATGCGCCGGCGGCGAATAGCGGCCCCGTCCTCTGCGGGACGGGAATCCTTCACCTGCGTATCTTCCGAACCGCAATAGGGGCAGCGCATGAACTCTCCTTGTTCTACGCGGTTCCGGACGGAAAACCGCGTGACACTTTTCCTGGAACCGCTAGCCTTACATATAGGAGTACATCGGGAAGCGGTCCGTCAGCTTGACGACCTTTTCCCGCACAGCGGCTTCGACGGCTGCATTGCCCTCGTCGGAATTGGCGACCTTCAGGCCGTCGAGAACTTCGACGATGAGGTTACCGATTTCCTGGAACTCGGCTTCCTTGAAGCCGCGGGTCGTACCGGCCGGCGTGCCGAGGCGGACACCCGAGGTGACGAAGGGCTTTTCGGGGTCGAACGGGATGCCGTTCTTGTTGCAGGTGACGTAGGCGCGGCCAAGGGCTGCTTCCGCACGCTTGCCGGTCGCGTTCTTCTTGCGAAGATCGACGAGCATCAGGTGGTTGTCCGTACCACCCGAAACGATATCGAGGCCGCCGGCCTTGAGCGTCTCGGCGAGCGCCTTGGCGTTCTTGACGATCTGCGCGGCGTATTCCTTGAATTCCGGCTGCAGCGCTTCACCGAAGGCAACGGCCTTGGCGGCGATGATGTGCATCAGCGGACCGCCCTGGAGGCCCGGGAAGACGGCCGAGTTGATCTTCTTGGCGATATCCTCGTCGTTCGTCAGAACGACACCGCCGCGCGGGCCGCGCAGCGACTTGTGCGTCGTGGTCGTGGCAACGTGGCAATGCGGGAACGGCGACGGATGCTGGCCACCGGCGACGAGACCGGCAATGTGGGCCATGTCGACCATGAGGTAGGCGCCGACTTCATCGGCGATCTCGCGGAAGCGCTTCCAGTCCCAGATGCGGGAATAGGCGGTGCCGCCGGCGATAATGAGCTTCGGCTTGTTCTTGCGGGCCTTCTCGGCGACATCGTCCATGTCGAGCAGGTGATCGCCTTCACGCACGCCGTAGGACACGACGTTGAACCACTTGCCGGACATGTTGACCGGCGAGCCGTGCGTCAGGTGACCGCCCGAGTTCAGGTCGAGACCCATGAAGGTGTCGCCCGGCTGGAGCAGCGC
>CBFGOD010000642.1:0-1969 GCA_965650295.1 uncultured Shinella sp.
CGCGGCCGAGCCCGAACAGGAAGCCGAGCGTGCGGTCGAGCGCGCCGATGCGGCTGTCGATGATGAAATCGGCGATCCGCATGGTGATGAAGGAGATGACGATCAGTGCGACGAGGAAGACGGCGCCGGCGGAGCCGACCATCGCGACCGTATCGCTCGTCGTGTAATCTTTCGCGTAGGGCAGAAGCACCGGATAGAGGAAATAGGCGGCTGCCGCGGCACCCACCCAGCTTGCGACGGACAGTACCTCGCGCGAAAAGCCGCGCACCATCGCCAGCACGGCGGAGAACAGCGCGACGCCGATGACGATACCGTCGAGAATTGTGATGGGCATGTTTGTCCTACTCCAAACCCGAATGTCGCCAGGCCCCACGTCCCGTGCGCAGCGCACATTAGCGGAAGGCGTCCTTTCCGTCCCGGTTCGGCACGGGTTTCCCACAAGGGTTTCCGCTGCCGAAGGCCGTCAGACGTCCTCGTCTTCCCGCTTGAGGGCGCGCTTCGATCCGGCAATGCGCACCACCAGATCCGGCAGGCTCTCGATCTCGCTCCAGCGGCTGCCGGCGCCCTTGGGCAGATCGGCGGAACCGGCGGGCAGGACGGCCTGCGAAAAACCCAGCTTTTCCGCCTCCTTGAGGCGCTGGGCGGTGTGCGCCACCGGGCGAATGGCGCCCGACAGGCTGACTTCGCCGAAATAGACGCAATCGGCAGGAAGGGCAAGACCGGCAAGCGAGGAAACGAGCGCGGAGGCGACAGCAAGATCGGCCGCCGGCTCCGAGATTCGGTAGCCGCCCGCCACATTGAGGTAAACATCATGTTGCCCGAGGCGAACGCCGCAATGGGCCTCGAGCACCGCGAGGATCATCGAGAGCCGCGCGGAATCCCAGCCGATGACGGCGCGGCGCGGTGTGCCGAGCGAGGTGGGCGCCACCAGCGCCTGCACCTCGACGAGCACGGGCCGCGTGCCCTCCATGCCGGCAAAGACGGCGGCACCCGGCGATTTCGAATTGCGCTCGCCGAGGAAGAGTTCGGACGGGTTGGAGACCTCGCGAAGCCCCTTGTCGGACATTTCGAAGACGCCGATCTCGTCCGTCGGGCCGAAGCGATTCTTCACCGTGCGCAGGATGCGGTAATGATGGCCCCGGTCGCCCTCGAAATAGAGCACGGCATCGACCATGTGCTCGACGACGCGCGGGCCGGCGATCTGGCCTTCCTTGGTGACATGGCCGACGAGCACCATCGCGGCACCCGTCTGCTTGGCAAAGCGGATCATCGCCTGCACGCCGGTGCGCACCTGCGTCACCGTGCCGGGAGCCGCGTCCGCCGTGTCGCTCCACAGCGTCTGGATCGAATCGATAATGACGAGATCCGGCCGCTTGCCTTCGCCGATCGTGGCGAGGATGTCTTCCACATTCGTCTCGGCGGCGAGCAGCACGTCGGTCTCGGCGGCATGGAGGCGCTGCGCACGCAGGCGCACCTGCGCCACGGCCTCTTCGCCCGAAACATAGATGATGCGGTGGCCGCGGCGGGAGAGCGCGGCCGCTGCCTGCATGAGAAGGGTGGACTTGCCGATGCCGGGGTCGCCGCCGATCAGCACGGCCGAGCCGCGCACGAAGCCGCCGCCGGTCGCCCGGTCGAGTTCGCCGATGCCGGTGTGGATGCGCGGCGCTTCCTCGATTTCGCCCGATAGCGCCGTCAATGCGACGGGACGGCCCTTCTTCGGCACCTTGCCGGGACCGGAGCCGATGCCGCCCATCGGGTCCTCCTCGACGACGGTGTTCCACTCGCCGCAGCCCTCGCATTTCCCGACCCAGCGGTTATGCGCGGTGCCGCAGTTCTGGCAGATGAATTGGGTGCGGGCCTTCGCCATCAGGACTTGCTCTCCGGAATCGTTCGGAAAGCCACTAGCACGAAACGAGCCATTAGTACAAAAAGAGAACGTGCTATTTTTTCACGGCCTCGTAACGGCGTT
>CBFGOD010000643.1:0-1938 GCA_965650295.1 uncultured Shinella sp.
CGTCGCCACGGCCGTTATCGGTGCGATCCTGTTCGTCGTCAGGCAGCGCCGAACCGCGTTTCCGCTGATCCGCCCGACCGCCTTCCGCCGTCCCGGCTTCCCCGCCAGCCTCGCAGCCAACATCCTCGTCGCGACCGTCATCATGGTGACGCTGGTCGTCGGGCCGTTCTACCTGTCGCGCACGCTCGGCCTCGGCCCGGCGGAAGTCGGCTTCGTGCTGGCGATCGGCCCCGTCGTCTCCGTTCTGACCGGCATGCTGGCCGGGCGCCTCGCCGATCGCTTCGGCGCGGCCCCGATGGTAGGAGCCGGACTTGCCACGATGGCGGCCGGTGCTGCCGGCCTGCCCGTGCTCTCCGCTTTGTTCGGCCTGCCCGGCTATATCGCGGCAATCGTCGTGCTCACACCCGGCTACCAGCTGTTCCAGGCCGCTAACAATGCCGCCGTCATGACCGGCATCGTCGCCGACGAACGCGGGGTCATCTCGGGCCTGCTCAACCTGTCGCGCAATCTCGGCCTTATTACGGGCGCCTCGCTGATGGGCGCGATCTTCGCCGCTGCCGCCGGCACGCGGGATCTTGCCGGCGCGGAGCCGGTCGCCGTCGCCTTCGGCATGCAGGTGACATTCACCGTGGCCACAGCCCTGCTCCTCGTCGCACTCAGCCTGTCGCTGCCCCGTTTCCGGCGCGCTCCAGCCTGAACGGCGCAAACAAAAAGGCCGGGAGAAATCCCGGCCTTTCTGCATTTACGGCGATGGAACCGTGATCAGTTGAACGTACGGATGTCGACGAAGTGGCCGGCGATCGCGGCGGCCGCAGCCATGGCGGGCGACACGAGATGCGTGCGGCCCTTGAAGCCCTGGCGGCCCTCGAAGTTGCGGTTCGAGGTGGAGGCGCAGCGCTCGCCCGGCTTCAGGCGGTCGTCGTTCATGGCAAGGCACATCGAGCAGCCCGGCTCGCGCCAGTCGAAACCGGCTTCCTTGAAGATCTTGTCGAGGCCTTCGGCTTCCGCCTGTTCCTTCACGAGGCCGGAGCCCGGAACGATCATGGCGTTGACGGTGGACGCCACCTTCTTGCCCTCGACGACGGCGGCGACGGCGCGCAGGTCCTCGATGCGGCCGTTGGTACAGGAGCCGATGAAGACGCGGTCGATCGCGATGTCGGTGATCTTGGTGTCCGGCTTCAGGCCCATATAGTCGAGCGCGCGCCACTTGGAGGTGCGCTTCGTCTCGTCCTCGATCTCATCCGGGTTCGGCACGACGCCTTCGATGGAGACGACGTCTTCCGGCGAGGAGCCCCAGGAGACGATCGGCGGCAGATTGGCGGCATCGAGCACGACCACGCGGTCGAAATGCGCGCCTTCTTCCGTGTAGAGCGTCTTCCAGTAGTCGATCGCCATGTCCAGCGCCTGGCCCTTCGGCGCGCGCGGCTTGCCCTTGATATATTCGAAGGTCTTTTCGTCCGGCGCGATGAGGCCGGCGCGGGCGCCGCCTTCGATCGTCATGTTGCAGATCGTCATGCGGCCTTCCATCGACAGCGAACGGATGGCTTCGCCCGCGAATTCGATGACGTGTCCGGTGCCGCCGGCCGGGCCGATCGCGAGTAACCAGAGTCCACTGTCGTCGCTCATGACGTGCCCACCATGATCCAGAGTGCGATGCCTTCAAGGAACGTGCCCACCGTGAGCGCGGTAGTGATCAGCTTCCACTGCTGAACCGGCACGCTGCCCATGGTTTCGCCGGTGCGGCCGTTCACCGCGATGTAATGCAGCATGCCGCCGTTGGAACCGGGCTGGTGATACGAGTACAGCCAGACCGGCAGGTACATCGACACCCAGCGTGTGCCGTGGACGCTGAGGCGTTCCTGTTCCCAGCGCACGCCGCGGTCGTAGCGACTCACCGATTTTTCGACCTGCGCGCGGCCGACCGACAGCAATTGATCC
>CBFGOD010000644.1:0-1931 GCA_965650295.1 uncultured Shinella sp.
ATAGGTCCACGCCAGCATGGCCCATCGGCCCGTGATCGAGCACGGCCGGCGCCGGATCGTAGACGCGGATCTCGGGAAGGCCGTCGATCCAGCGCGCCTGGTCGGCTGCAGAGGTTGTCTTGTCGCAGAAGTAGCCGTGCTGCGGCAGGTGATAGGTGACCAGCTCGACGTCGCGATAACCGAGCGCCATGCGCATGCCGGCCACGGTCGCCTTGCGTTCGTGATACGGCACCCATTCCCCGACAACCTTTCGCTGGCGCAGCTCCGACCATTTCGGATCATATGCGTCGGCGGAGACACCCCAAGCGAGATGCGGCAGTGCAGCGATCGGCACGCGATCGGCGGCGGCCATGTCGCCGACCGGATCGTGCAGCTGATCGGCAAGGACGCCAAGGCTGGCAGCGGCCTTTTCCGGAACCGTGGCGCGTGGCGGCAGGGTGTGATGAGATTGAGGGATGCTGCTCATCCGATCACCTGCGGCTCTAGCATGGTGACGAGCAGGCGCAAGGCAACCTCGGGCCTGGGAAGGATATGGGCGTGAAGGTTGACCGCTTCGACCGTGATCACGGACGGCACGCGTGCTGCGGCCAGGAGCGCGTCGGTATAGAGCCCGACGTCGAGCCTGAAGAGGGCATTGGCGTAGCTTTGAAGCTGCTTTGAAATCGCCTCGAGGAGCACACTGGCATCCGGTCCGCGCGGTATGGTGATGCGGATCGAGACGGGAACCTCCTCGACGATCGCTGGCAGGACCGAGAGCACATCCGTCGAGGCGCTGCCGTCCTCACCCGCGAAATGGCGATAGACGCGGACAAGGAGATCGCCCGTCACGGCGCCGCCGGCGGCGTTGCCCAGGAGGCGCAATTCGACGCGGCCGGTGCCCCGGTTTATCGCTTTCACGTCGCGCAGCTCGGCGCCGAAGTTCGTCCTGGTGCGAAAGGTGTAGGCGCCCTCGGGCAGCCCGTAGATGGCGCGGGCCTCGGGCGCCGACTGGGCGCGGGCGCGCAGGGCGTCGTCGCTCTCGCCGTCCAGGCGCTGCACCCGGTGATAGGTTGCCGCCAGGTGCTCAAGATTGCCGCCGGTCGCATAAGCGAGCAGCATCTGGCGTGCGTCGATATTGTGCTGTTCGTCCTTCAGCGCCAGACGGTTTGCCCAGGCAAGGCAAATCTTCCGGAAGCTTTCGCCCTGGAAGGTGCCGCGCCATTCAGGCAGGCGTTCGGACAGATCCGCGACCAGGAGTGCTATATCCGCCTCCCAGTCGGGACGGCGAATGACATCCGGCGGCGAAAGGCGGGAGAGGTCGATAGCGCTGGACGTCATGCGATCCCCCGGAGCTGGCTGATTGGCACCTCTCGTTGAGTGCCGGTGAAAAGATCGTCGAAGGTGCAGACCAGGTCGTATTTGCCGTCGCGCGCCGCTTCCATCTCGGCGGCCGAGCTGAAGCGGATCACGGCCTCGCCCGTTTCGAGGTCGCGGATGCTGTCGCAGGCCATGGCGAGATCCGCGAGCATGGCGAGTATCTGCACGCGGTTGCCGGGCGCATCGACGAAGGCAGGGATTTCTGAGCCGTAGCCACGGCGGAGCACCAGCGTTCCCGTGCGCGTCTCGATGACGTCGGTGAGCAGACCCAGAACATAGGGCCACCCCTCGACGATCTCGAATGTCTGCCGGTCAAGCCCGCGTGGCGTACGCATGGTTCAAGCCCCTTCGCCTTCCCCTGCGCCGGGCTCGCCAGCGCCGCCGGCGGGCGGGTTCTCGACCTTCGGTTTCGGCGCACGCTTTTCCTTGGCTAGCTTCAGGTCGCCGGAAAGGACGGAATATTTGGCCTCGACCTCGGTCAGCTCGACAATGGCGCCGGCGCCGACAGGGTCCTTGCGGGGCCAGATGCCCGTGAGGACTTCATAGGATTTCTTTTCCATGGGCTTTTCCTTCAG
>CBFGOD010000645.1:0-1919 GCA_965650295.1 uncultured Shinella sp.
CCGGTGCCTTCGCGGCACGGCGTGCACTGGCCGCAGCTCTCGTGCTTGAAGAAGGCCGAGATGCGCCAGATCGCCTTGATGATGTCGGTGGAGCGATCCATGATGATCATGCCGCCGGTGCCGAACGACGACTTCACGTCGCGGAGGCCGTCGAAATCGAGCGTGACGTTCATCATGTCCTCGGCCTTGACGACCGGGCAGGATGCGCCGCCGGGAATGACGGCGAGCAGGTTGTCCCAGCCGCCGCGAATGCCGCCGCCGTGCTTCTCGACCATCTCCTTGAAGGAGATGCCCATGCTTTCCTCGACGGTGCAGGGCGTGTTGACGTGGCCCGACATCATGAACAGCTTGGTGCCGACATTGTTCGGACGGCCGAACGAAGAGAACCAGCCGGCGCCGCGACGCAGGATCGTCGGGGTCACGGCGATGGATTCGACGTTGTTGACGGTCGTCGGGCAACCATAGAGGCCCATATTCGCCGGGAACGGCGGCTTCAGGCGCGGCTGGCCCTTCTTGCCCTCGAGGCTTTCGAGCAGCGCGGTCTCTTCGCCGCAAATGTAGGCGCCGGCGCCGTGATGGACATAGATGTCGATGTCGTAGCCGAGCTTGTTGTTCTTGCCGAGCAGGCCGGCGTCATAGCACTCGTCGATCGCCGCCTGCAGCGCCTCACGCTCGCGGATGAACTCGCCGCGCACGTAGATATAGGCCGCGTTCGCGCCCATGGCGAAGGAAGCCACGACGCAGCCTTCGATCAGCGTGTGCGGATCGTGGCGCAGGATATCGCGGTCCTTGCAGGTGCCGGGCTCGGATTCGTCGGCATTGACGACGAGATAGTGCGGACGGCCGTCGCTCTCCTTCGGCATGAAGGACCACTTGAGGCCGGTCGGGAAGCCGGCGCCGCCGCGGCCGCGCAGGCCCGAAGCCTTGACCTCGTTGATGATCCAGTCGCGGCCCTTTTCGAGCAGCTGCTTGGTGCCGTCCCAATGGCCGCGGGCCATGGCGCCCTTCAGCGACTTGTCCTTGGTGCCGTAGATATTGGTGAAGATGCGATCCTGATCTTTAAGCATGGTTCACCTCTTTACCGCGGCTTCTTGCCGAAAACGCGGATGTATTCCGCTTCACCGCCCTTGGCGAGCGCCTTGGCCTGCTTGACCCAGTCGTCGCGCTCGATGCGGCCCTTGAAGTTCAGGTAGCCGTCGACCCATTCGCGCTCGGCCTTCTTCCACGCGCCGACCTGCGCGAAGGTGAAGATGCCGAGTTCGTGCAGAATGCCCTCGATCTTCGGACCAACGCCGGAGATGAGCTTCAGATCGTCGGGCGTTGCCGGGCGTTCGATGCCGGCCGGACGGTTCTTGTCGTCCAACGATGGCTTGCCGACAGCGGCGGCGACCGGCTGCTTGGCGGCGGTGTCGCCGCCTTCAGCGCGCGCGTCGCCCTTGGCCTTGGTGTTGGCGGCAGCTTCTGCCTTGGCATTGGCCGGGGTCTTCAGCTTGGCGTCGGTTTCGTCCGCATCGGTCTTGGCGCGCGCGGCGTTCGACGGGGGAACGCTGACGCTCTCCTCATCGGCCTTCTTGGCGCGGGCAGACGGCTTCTTGGCAGCGGCTTCCGGTTCGTTCAGGCTGGTGAGGCCACCGGCCGGCGCGGAAAACACGCGCTCGACCTGCGGACCCGGCTCGACGGTCGCGCCCTTGCCGGCGTCGAAGCGGTCGATGATGTGCTCGAGCTGCGTGGGCGTCAGGTCTTCGAAGCTGTCCTTGAAGATCATGACCATCGGCGCGTTGACGCAGGCGCCCTGACACTCGACCTCTTCCCAGGAAAGCGTACCGCTCTCGTTGCGGTGGAAGGGCTCGGCGTGGATGCGCTTCTTGCAGACGTTTATCAGGTCTTCCGAGCCGCGCAGCATGCAGGGCGTGGTGCCG
>CBFGOD010000646.1:0-1900 GCA_965650295.1 uncultured Shinella sp.
TGTCGCCCGGCTCGACACGATGGTGACGGTGGTGGATGCCGCAAACCTCCTGAAGGACTACGGCTCCCAGGATTTTCTTGCCCAGCGCGGCGAAACGGCGGGCGAAGGCGATACGCGCACGCTGGTGGAGCTTCTCGTCGAGCAAATCGAGTTCGCCGACGTCGTCGTGCTCAACAAGACGGGTGCAGCAAGCCCCGCCGATCGCATCGCCGCCCGCCAGATCGTCGGCGGCCTCAACGCTGCCGCCCGCATCATCGAGACGGATTTCGGCCGTGTGGAACTTACCGATATCCTCGGCACCGGGCTGTTCGATTTCGCCAAGGCGAGCGAGCATCCGCTGTGGTTCAAGGAGCTCTACGGCTTCAGGGATCATGTGCCGGAGACGGAGGAATACGGCATCCGCTCCTTCGTCTACCGCGCCAAGAGACCGTTCCACCCGGCGCGGTTCAAGGCGTTTCTCGATGAGAGCTGGCCCGGCGTCATCCGCACAAAGGGCTTCTTCTGGCTGGCGACGCGTCCACACCATGTCGGCGAGATGAGCCAGGCGGGCGCACTGGTCCGGAGCGGCCGGCTCGGCCTGTGGTGGGCCTCCGTACCGCGCCAGCATTGGCCTGAGGACCAGGCGGCGCTCGACGTTATCGCAGGCTCGTCCGATCCCGTCTGGGGCGACCGGCGGCAGGAGCTCGTCTTCATCGGCGCGGACCCGATGGATGAAGCCGACATCCGACGCCGGCTGGACGCCTGTCTCGTCGAGGCAAAAAGCTTCGAGCCCGCCCGCTGGGCGAACCTGCCGGACCCGTTCCCACTCTGGGTCCGGCAGGCGGGCTAATCAGGAGAGCGCGGTGTAGCGGAAGCTTGCAAAATCCCCGCCGCGCCCGCGTCCGGTAATATCGAAGGTGAACAGGCCGATGAAGGCGCCGGTGAACGAGCCATGCTCGCCACGCCCGCCCTCGTCGGAGACAACACCGGCGTCCAGCACCGGGCCGATCGCCTGCCAGGCATCGGTCCCGGCCGGACGCCAGAAGAACTGGAGATCGTTGCCGTGCACCTCCGCCGCCAGCTCCAGTGGCCCCTCGCCCACCGCGACGCCGCTGGCGGCCGGGAAGGTCAAGTTTCCGTTCGGGTAATCCCCCGGGCAGGACAGGATCGTCAGCGTGCGGCCCAGCACCTCGTGCCGGGTCAGTCCCAGCGCATGGAACTTGTAGCGGTTGTAATAGTAGGTTAGGCCCGCGACCTGCTGATAGACCTCCGGCTCCGCCTCGATCACGGTCTCGGCGCGAAAATCATGATGCTCCTGCCGGCGTGCCACCAACGCCTGCTCGAACCAGCTGCCGATGCTCTCGCGCCCGAACAGCCGCAGACGCCCCGGCCGCGCGGACAGCGAGAAGATCCGCTCCGGCTCCGGCGTGCGCAGCCACTGGAAATCCGCAGGCAACGTGCCTTCGGAAAAATCATAGAACACGCTTGCCGGTTTTTCGTTTGCAACGGCACCGGCCGGCGCAGGCACCTCAACTTCCGGCACGGGCGAGCCGTGCTCCAGATAGAGCCAACCGTCGTCGCGCCAGACGCATTTCTGCAGCGCCGTCTCGCGTCCCAGCGTGCAGCGGCGCAAAGGCGCCAGCGGCCGGCCGCAGAGATGCGTGTGATAGACCGCGCCATCCGGCGTCTCGACATATTGCCCATGCCCGGCCCGCTGGAGCCGCGCTTCGGGATGATCCTTGGAGGTGATCAGGTAAAGATCCGGATGCGTTTCATAAGGGCCGTCGATCGTCCGCGAGCGCGCCATGGTGACGGTGTGGTCGTAACCCGTGCCGCCTTCCGCCGTCGTCAGATAATACCAGCCGTTGCGCCGGAAGAGATGCGGCGCTTCCACCAGACCCTGCCTTGTGCCGGGAAAGAT
>CBFGOD010000647.1:0-1892 GCA_965650295.1 uncultured Shinella sp.
CCCTGCGCGCCCATGAACATGCGGCGCGCATAGAAATTGCGCGTCACGTCATTGTCGAAGGGGCTGAGTACGATGTTCTGCTCGCGGTAGATCGTGCCGCCGGACAGCATGATCGTGTTCTTCGAATGCTTCAGCAGGTGCTCGGCGATGTTGAACGAGTTGGTGAAGACCTGCATGCGGCGGTTGGTCAGGAAGTGCACCATCTGGAAGGTGGTCGTGCCGCCGTTGATGATGATCGGATCGCCGTCTTCGCAAAGCGCCACCGCCTCCTTGGCGATCGCCTGCTTCTGGCGGGTGTTCAACGTCTCGTTGACCGTGAAGGGCCGGCCGGCAAGGCCGACGAACTGCGGGGGATGCAGGGCCTCCGCCCCGCCGCGCACCCGGCGCAGCTTCTTCTGCACATGCAGCGCCGCGATATCGCGGCGGATCGTCGCCTCGGAACTGTCCGTCAGGTCCACGAGCTCAGGCACGGTCACGACCGGCTTCTCCTGAACCGCGGACAGAATGATCCGATGTCTTTCCTTCTCGTGCATGGCTCCTCCAGTGCTCGCAATGCTTCCATCAGGATCGCGCACTGTCAATCACAATCAATCATATTTTTTCATTGTGCAGTGCAATATGATTGTTTTTGAGCGTTTCTGATTGACATCGGCAAAAATCCCGTGTGATCTGAAAGCATGCCGTCGAGCGCCGCGCCAGGTGCTGCCACGAGAAAATACCGGGAGGAAATGCCGATGCTGGACAAGAACCAGGGCGCTCGCCTTGCAAACCTGTGGGATGACGCCAAGGCGTCGGCCATGAGCGAGCCCGAACGCCTGCTCTATCGCTCCAACCTGCTCGGCTCCGACAAGCGCATCACCAATTACGGCGGCGGCAACACCTCGGCGAAGGTCATCGAGAAGGATCCGCTCGGCGCCGGCGATGTCGAGGTGCTCTGGGTCAAGGGCTCCGGCGGAGACGTCGGCACGATCAAGATGGACGGCTTTGCCACGCTCTACATGGACAAGCTGAACGCGCTGAAGGGCCTCTATCGCGGCCTCGAGCACGAGGACGAGATGGTGGGCTATCTCCCCCACTGCACCTTCAACCTCAACCCGCGCGCCGCCTCCATCGACACGCCGCTGCATGCCTATGTGCCGAAGAAACATGTCGACCACATGCATCCCGACGCAATCATCGCGATTGCCGCCGCGAAGAACTCCCGCGAACTGACGCAACAGATTTTTGGCGACGATATAGGCTGGCTACCCTGGAAGCGCCCCGGTTACGAATTGGGCCTTTGGCTCGAAAAGTTCTGCCTGGAAAATCCCAAAGCGCGTGGCCTCGTACTGGAAAGCCACGGCCTTTTCACCTGGGGCGATACGGCCAGGGAATGCTACGAGACCACGGTCGAGATCATCAACAAGGCGATCGCCTGGTTCGAGGGCAACAACACGGCGCCGGCCTTCGGCGGCGCGGTGAAGCCGGTTCTGGCACCGGCCGAGCGCCGTGCGGTTGCTGAAAAGCTGATGCCGGTCATTCGCGGCATGATCAGCAAGGACGAGAAGAAGGTCGGCCATTTCGACGACAGCAGCGCCGTGCTGGATTTCGTCACGGCAAAGGACCTTGCCCCGCTCGCGGCGCTTGGCACGAGCTGCCCCGATCATTTTCTGCGCACGAAAATCCGCCCGCTGGTCGTCGATTTCGATCCGGCCAATCCTGATGTCGACAAGACGCTGGCCGGTCTCGATGAGGCCGTCGCCGCCTATCGCGCCGACTATGCGGCCTATTATGAGCGCTGCAAGCGGGCCAATAGCCCCGCCATGCGCGACCCGAATGCGGTCGTCTATCTCGTGCCGGGCGTCGGCATGATCACCTTTGCCAAGGACAAGGCGACGGCGCGCATCTCCGGC
>CBFGOD010000648.1:0-1892 GCA_965650295.1 uncultured Shinella sp.
CCCTGGTTGGCCGACTTCTCATACCATTTTACGGCTGCGGCATAGTCTTGGCGCGTGCCGCCGTAGCCTTCGCGGTAGAGCCAGCCGAGCGAGGCCTGGGCGTAGGAATTGCCCGCCGTCGAGGCCTTTTCGAACATCGACAGGCCCTTCGGCACGTCGACCGGGCCATCCGTGCCGTAGATCGAGAACCAGGCCAGGTTGGTGAGCGCGTACATATTGCCGAGCTCGATGGCCTTTTCGTAGTTCCGGCGCGCTTCGACATAGTTGCGGTCGGCATCATGCGAGCGGCCGAGCAGGTTGACGAGCATGCCGTCGGACGGATTCTCGTTGACGGCCTGCGCGCAGGCGGTGAGCGCCCGCTTGGCATCGATCTTCAGGAAGTTGACGCCCATGAAGCCCGGCAGCGACTGCGGCTCGCCGGCCAGCAGGAAGCAATCGCGCGAGGCGGCGGTTTCCTTGGAGGCGACATCGACGCTCAGGCCCTTCTTCGGCTCCAGAGCGGCAATGAGATGTTCGGCATCGCTGCGATGCTTGCTGTCCGGATAACGCTCGAGGAAGCGCTGGAGCGCTGCGGCATCCGTCGATTCCTTCAGCGCATCCCAGGCGATGCCATCGGCATCCTGGCCTTCGGTCTGGGTGGCCTCCTTGAGGCTGGCGAGCTTCTTCTCGGCCAGCATCTTGTAAACCGGGTCCTTGCCGTGCTTGGCGATAAAGGCGTTGATCAGGTCCTCGTCGGCGAGGTCACGGATGTTCTGCCAGTCGGCCGCCGCTTCGGACTGGCCGTTCGGCGAGACTTCCGTGTTGCCGCTGTTGGTGACGTTGATGTTCACTTCCTTGATGTTCAGGAAGATCTGCGCGCCACCGAGCGAACCATAGACGAAGGGCTCCTGCTCGCGATTGGTGGCTTCCACCACCTCGTCGCGCACCTTGCCGAGCGCGATGCGCACATCGAGGCCGGGTTCCGTCAGATATTTCGAGAGCGCCGTGGCAAACGGGCTGTTCTTGCCCTCGCCGTCGAGCGCCACCGTGCCGGCCTTCGACGCGAAGGCGATCAGCGTGTCGGCCGATTCGGGCTCGACGCGGGCAAGACCGCGCGTCACCGCACGGGTGCCGATGGAGCGCGTCATCGCTGCGGCGAACGGATTGTTGCGGCAGGCATCCAGAATGAAGAGCTTCAGCTTCTTGGCGCCTTCCAGCGACCGCTGCACGCGGTCGATGGCGACACTTTCGTCCTCGACGTCGCGGTCGCTCTTCAGCGCCGCATCGACGGGGATGAGGTAGTTGACCCCGTTCATCTCCATGGCATGGCCGGAATAATAGACCACCGCCATATCCGCATCGACAGATTCGTCCTCGAAATCACGCAGCGCCTTCACCATGGCGGAGCGGTCGAGATCGAGTACGGTCTTGACGCTGTCGAAACCCGCCGCCTCAAACGAGGCGCGCATCAGCTCCACGTCGTTGGCGGGATTGTTCAGCTGGGCGGTCTCTTCGTATTTCTGGTTGCCTATCAGCAGTGCAACGCGTTTCGCCTCAGCGGCGTTCGCGTTGAACACGACGACAGCAATCGATACGAAGAATACCGGCGCCCAGCGTTTTTGTATTCGCTTGAACATGCCCTTCCCTCCGGCATTATTGCCGCCAGTATTACGTATGGGATGAGCGGTTTCAATGACTAAGCCGGTGGATTTTTTTGGCCGGGTCCACGAAAAAGTCACGCCGGGGCGATTTCCACCCAGCGTTCTTCGCGGAAGGACTGCGCCATGGCGTGCACGGTCTTCTCGATGCGCAGGCCATGGTTGAAATCAATGGAATGCGACGCCATGCCGGCGATTGCAGCGATCAGCTCGCGGCATTCGATGACCTTGAGATCGTTGAAGCCGAGGCCATGG
>CBFGOD010000649.1:0-1887 GCA_965650295.1 uncultured Shinella sp.
GGGCTCCGTTGTCGGCCAGACCATGCTCGACAGCCCCGATGTCAACGCCGTCACCTTCACCGGCTCCACCGGCACCGGCAAGCGCGTCGCTTTGGCCTCCGTCGAGCATAACAGAAAATACCAGCTCGAAATGGGCGGCAAGAACCCCTTCGTCGTGCTCGACGATGCGGACCTCACCGTTGCCGTCGAAGCCGCCGTCAACTCGGCCTTCTTCTCGACCGGCCAGCGCTGCACGGCCTCCTCGCGCGTCATCGTGACGGAAGGCATTCACGACCGCTTCGTTGCCGCCGTCGGCGAGCGGCTGAAGAGCGTCGTCGTCGACGACGCGCTGAAGGCCGGCACGCATATCGGTCCGGTCGTCGATCAGAGCCAGCTCAAGCAGGACACCGACTATATCGAGATCGGCCAGAAAGAGGGCGCCAAGCTCGCTTTCGGCGGCGAACTCCTGAAGCGCGATACGCCCGGCTTCTATCTCGCGCCGGCCCTCTTCACCGAGGCGACGAACGATATGCGCATCTCGCGCGAGGAAATCTTCGGCCCCGTCGCCGCGGTCATCCGCGTCAAGGATTACGAGGAAGCGCTGGCGATCGCCAACGACACGCCCTTCGGCCTCTCCTCGGGCATCGCCACGACGAGCCTCAAGCATGCGACGCATTTCAAGCGCAATGCAGAGGCCGGCATGGTCATGGTCAACCTGCCGACGGCGGGCGTTGACTTCCATGTGCCCTTCGGCGGCCGCAAGGGCTCGTCGCATGGCTCGCGCGAGCAGGGCAAATACGCCAACGAATTCTACACAACCGTCAAGACCGCCTACACCCTGGCGTGAGACAAAGGCCGCCCGGTCGCGGGTGGTCCCTTCGAGGACTGGAAAGATGACGAAGAAAGCGGAATGGCCGCGCAGGCTGCGTTCACAGGAATGGTACGGCGGTACAAGCCGTGACGTGATCTATCACCGTGGCTGGATGAAGAACCAGGGATACCCGCACGACCTGTTCGATGGGCGTCCGGTCATTGGCATCCTCAACACCTGGTCGGACATGACGCCGTGCAACGGCCATCTGCGTGAGCTGGCCGAAAAGGTGAAGGCCGGCATCTGGGAGGCCGGCGGCTTCCCGATGGAAGTGCCCGTCTTCTCGGCCTCGGAAAACACCTTCCGCCCGACGGCGATGATGTACCGCAACCTTGCGGCGCTGGCCATCGAGGAAACCATTCGCGGCCAGCCGATGGACGGCTGTGTGCTGATGGTCGGCTGCGACAAGACAACGCCGTCGCTGATCATGGCGGCGGCCTCCGTCGACCTGCCGTCGATCGTCGTCACCGGCGGCCCGATGCTGAACGGTTACTTCCGCGGTGAGCGCGTCGGCTCGGGCACGCATCTCTGGAAATTCTCCGAGATGGTGAAGGCCGGCGAGATGACGCAGGAAGAGTTCCTCGAGGCCGAAGCCTCGATGAGCCGCTCCTCCGGCACCTGCAACACGATGGGCACGGCTTCCACCATGGCCTCCATGGCCGAAGCGCTCGGCATGGCGCTCTCCGGCAACGCCGCAATTCCCGGCGTCGACAGCCGCCGCAAGGTCATGGCGCAGCTCACCGGCCGCCGCATCGTGCAGATGGTCAAGGATGACTTGAAGCCCTCGGATATCATGACCAAGCAGGCCTTCGAGAACGCCATCCGCACCAATGCGGCCATCGGCGGCTCGACCAATGCCGTCATCCACCTGCTCGCCATGGCCGGCCGCGTCGGCATCGACCTGACACTGGACGATTGGGACCGCTGTGGCCGCGACGTGCCCACCATCGTCAACCTCATGCCGTCGGGCAAATACCTGATGGAAGAGTTCTTCTATGCGGGTGGTCTGCCTGTCGTGCTGAAGCGCCTCGGCGAAG
>CBFGOD010000650.1:0-1880 GCA_965650295.1 uncultured Shinella sp.
CGCTCTGAATTCTTGCAATATCAATGACGGGCGAAGCCCGCCTATGAGGGGAGGGGCATGACAGCGGACACGATGGGCCTGACCTTTCTCGCCTTCTGCCTGCCGTTTCTCGGCGCGCTGGTCGCGCCCGCGCTGACGCGGCTTCTCGGCCATCGCGCCGCCTGGCCGTTGGCGCTCGTCCCCTTCGCCGTCTTCCTGCATTTCCTCGGCTTCAACGCAAAAATCGCCGGCGGCGAGATCGTCACCGGCGGCTATGTCTGGGTCCCCTCCTACAATGTCAGCTTCTCCTGGCTGATCGACGGCCTGTCGCTCGCCTTCCTGCTTCTGATCTCCGGCATCGGCACGCTGATCGTTCTCTATGCCGGCGGCTATCTGAAGGGGCATGTCCATCAGGGGCGGTTCTTGTCCTTCATCCTGATGTTCATGGGCTCGATGCTCGGCCTCGTCGCCTCCGACAGCTTCCTGATGCTCTTCGTCTTCTGGGAGCTGACCTCGATCACCTCCTTCCTGCTGATCGGCTTCGACCATACGCGCGAGGCCTCGCGCCGCGCAGCCCTTCAGGCGCTGATCGTCACAGGCGGTGGCGGGCTGTTTCTTCTGGCGGGCCTGCTGCTGCTTTGGGATGTCACCGATGTCACGCAGTTCTCGCTTTTGATGTCCTTTGGCCCCGAGCTGCGCACCAGCCCCTATTACCTCGCCATCCTCTTCCTGATGCTCGGCGGTGCCTTCACCAAGTCGGCGCAGTTTCCGTTCCATTTCTGGCTGCCGAACGCCATGGAAGCGCCGACCCCGGTGTCGGCCTATCTGCATTCGGCGACCATGGTGAAGGCCGGCGTCTATCTGCTGATGCGGCTCAATCCTGTCATGGGCGGCACACCTGCCTGGGAAACCATTCTGCCGGCTGTCGGCGGGCTGACGCTGCTCGTCGGCGCCGTGCTCGCCATCCGCCAGACCGATCTCAAGCTGATGCTGGCCTATACGACGGTGGCGTCGCTCGGCCTGCTCGTCATGCTGACGGGCTTCGGCTCGGAGCATGCGCTGGCCGCCGCCGCGCTCTATCTCGTCGCTCATTCGTTGTTCAAAGGCGCGCTCTTCATGGTCGCCGGCCTCATCGATCACGAGACCGGCACACGCGACATCACGAAGCTCGGCGGCCTCCGGCGCGCCATGCCCGTCACCTTTCTCGCCGCCTTTCTTGCCGCGCTTTCGATGGGCGGTCTGCCGCCGTTCTTCGGCTTCCTCGCCAAGGAGGAGGTCTATGCCGCCTTGGCCGGCGGTAGCCTGCGGCAGATCGCTTTCACGGCCGCCGCCGTGATCGGCAACGGCCTGATGTTTGCGGTCGCCTTCGCCGTGGCGCTGAAACCCTTCCTCGGCGCACCCGTTCAAACGCCGAAACATGCGCATGAAGGCCCGGCGCTGCTGTGGATCGGCCCGATGCTGCTGGCGGTGAAGGGCCTCGTCATCGGCCTGTTCTCCGCCATCATCCATGCCCTGCTGACCTCGCCGCTCGCCTCCGCCATGTCGGGCGCACCGCAAATGATCACCATCTCGGCCATGCCGCATCTCAGCCTCGCCTTCGGCCTGTCGCTTGTGACGGTCGCCGTCGGCATCGGCGTCTTCCTGATGCTGGACCGCGCGCGGGAGGCGGCGAACCGGCTGATCGAGGATATCGGCTGGGGGCCGGATCGCGGTTTCGACCAGGCGATGACCGGCCTCGTGCGTTCTGCCGCCGCCATCAGCCGGCTCCTCCAGCCGGGCCGCATGGAAATCTACATGACCGCCACCTTCGCGGTGATCGCGCTGGCGCTGCTGGTGCCGCCGGTGGTCTATGGCGAATGGCCGCGCCTGCCGGTCTGGCCGGCCGGCATGCCGCTCCATGC
>CBFGOD010000651.1:0-1869 GCA_965650295.1 uncultured Shinella sp.
GCCACATCCAGCGCGATGCGCGCGCCGTCGATATAGGCAGCCGAGACATCCCCACCGGAGATTTCCAGTACCCGCGCGCGCCCATCGAGCACGTCGTCGCCATCGAGACCGTTTTCGATTTCCGCCGGCGGGCGCGGTACCTGGAAACCGCCGGCCAGCTCCGGGCAGAGCGTCACCAGCCGCCCCTCCGCCTTCCAGCGTTCGACGGCATCGTGGATCAGCGGCTTGGCCGAGCCGTTGTAGCGGACCGGCAGACCGGCAAGGCAGGCGCTGATGAGGATTTTCCCGGCCATCAGCGCCCGTCCCTTACCCCGTGATCTTGGAGAAGTCGGCAACCGTGCCGGTCGCCGAACGGATGGCGGCCAGGAGCGCCAGACGATTGGCGCGGATCGCCGGGTCCTCGTCGTTGACGAGCACGTCGGTGAAGAACTGGTCGACCGGGCCGCGCAGCGTCGAGAGCGCCTCCATGGCCGAGCGGAAGTCTTCCTTGGCAACGGCGGCAGCCGCATCCTTCGAGGCGCTTTCCACGGCGGCGTAGAGCGCCTTTTCCGCATCGAGCAGCAGGAGGGCGGGCGACACCGCGCCGTCGACGACGGTGCCCTTCTTCTCCTCGGCGGCAAGAAGCTGCGTGGCGCGCTTGGTGCCGGCGAGCAGGTTCTGGCCCTCTTCCGAGGTGATGAAGGCCGTCAGCGCCTCGACGCGACGGGCGACCATCAGCAGGTCGTCAGCCTCGGGCGTCAGGACGGCGTCGATGAGATCGTGGCGCGCGCCCATGTCGCGGAGATAAACTTTGAGACGATCGTGGAAGAAGGCGATCAGATCCGGGTCCTTCGCCACCGAAGCGAGCGGAAGACGGACATTTTTTTCAAGCAGCATGCGGATGACGCCAAGCGCGGCTCGGCGCAGTGCATAGGGATCCTTCGAGCCGGTCGGCTTTTCATCGATGGCCCAGAAACCGACCAGCGTATCCAGCTTGTCGGCGAGCGCCACGGTGAGGCCGACCTTTTCGGCGGGCAGACGGTCGGAGGGGCCGTTCGGCTTCCAGTGATCCTCGATCGCGGCCGCGACGGCGGCGTCCTCGCCCTGCAGCGCCGCATATTTGCGGCCCATGATACCCTGCAATTCCGGGAATTCGCCGACGGCTTCGGTGCGCAGGTCCGCCTTGGCGAGCACCACGGCACGGTCGACAAGCGCGAGGTCCGCACCGACGACGGGCGCGAGTTCGGCGGCGAGCTTGCGGATGCGTTCGACGCGGGCACCCTGCGTGCCGAGCTTGGCGTGGAACGTCACGTTCAGCGCGTCGAGCTTGGCCATGCGCTGGTCGAGCGGCTTGGCGAGATCGAGGTTGAATTTCGCGGCCGAGGCTTCGAGCGTTTCGAGATCGGGCAGATTGCCCTGGTCGCGCAGCCAGAAATGCTTGGCATCAGACAGGCGGGCGCGCACGACCTTGCCGTTGCCGTGCACGATCTCCTTGCCGCCGTCCTTCGCCTCGATATTGGAAACGAGGATGAAGTGGTTGGACAGCGTTTCGGCGCCCGGCTTGCGGGTGACGAAACATTTCTGGTTCGTCTTGATGGTGAGGCGGATGATTTCCGAGGGGATCGCCAGGAACTCTTCCTCGAAGGTGCCCATCAGCACCTGCGGCCACTCGACGAGGCCGGAGACTTCCTCCAGCAGGCCCTCGTCCTCGACGAGCTCAAGGCCATTGGCGAAGGCGATGTTGGCAGCGTCCGTCGCGATGATCTGCTTGCGACGCTCGGCATCGAGCACGACCTTGGCCTTTTCGAGGTTCGAGACATAGTCCTCGAAGCGGCGCACGGTGATGGCCTCGGGCGCATGGAAGCGGTGGCCATAGGTGACATTGCCGGC
>CBFGOD010000652.1:0-1866 GCA_965650295.1 uncultured Shinella sp.
AATGCCCACGGTCCACGCGTCTGGTTCATCTCCCCCCTTGTGGGGGAGATGCCCGGCTGGGCAGAGGGGGGTAAGCCTCGTGGACATCCTCACCAACACGCACGATTTCCCCCACGCCCTCGAAGCCCGGCACGAAGGGCAGGGTGGTGCGGCTGCGATAGGCGCCGGTGACGGGGATGAGGTCTGAAGGGTTGATCGCGGCGCGGCGGATGCGGATCTCCACCTCGCCGGGGCCGGGGGCGGCGCGTTCCACCTCTTCCAGCCCGATCACTTGCCGGGGGTCGCCGAAGGCTCTAACAACGGCACGAAGCATGAAACGACCTCGGGATTAAGACGTGGAACAGGCGGCAGACATCACGGTCAGCGAAGTCAGGATACCGTTTCGCGATATAGACATGCACGGCCATATGCACAATGCCGCCTACTACGCCCATGCGGAAGCGGCCGTCGCCGGCCTGTGGCGTCACCGGCCGGTCGGGCCAAACGATCCCGTCTATTTCGTGCGCAAATCCGGCTGCACCTTCCACAAGGGCCTGCGGCTGGATGACATCGCCCGCTTCAAGGTCGCGGTGACGCGCATCGGCGCCACCTCGCTCAGCTTTGTCATAGCGATCGCCAGCGATGGCGCCCCGGTGGCGGATCTGGAGATCGTCTGGGTTGCCGTCGATCCCGCAAGCCGACAGCCCGTCAACGTGCCGCAGCCGATCCGCGACTGGCTGAAATCATTCCTCGCCTGAGGCGGTCTCGACGCTGAGCCAGCCCGGCCGGCAATCCTCGAAGGAATGGTATTGCGGCGTAAAGGCTGGATCGGTGGGCTCGTCGAAGCCGCCGATCAAGAGCGCCACGACCGGCTCGTCATCGATGGCGCCGATGGAGCTGCCGCAGGCCGGGCAGAAGGCACGGCTGGAATAGTCGGAGGAGCGCCAGGTCGACGGCTTTGCTCCCGCGCCGGCCCATTGGACACGTTCGGCGGGAAACTCTACCCAGGCGGCGGTCGGCGCGCCGGTGTGCTGCTGGCAGAAGCGGCAGGAGCAGGTATGCGGCTTCTCCGCCGGACCCGTCGCCTCGAAACGAATGGCGCCGCAGAGGCAGCCGCCGGTATAGATTTTTTCGCTCACCCTGTTTCCCCCAGCTTGCGAAACAAAGTCGCAATGCCCATGCCGCCGCCGATGCCCATCATGGCGAGTGCTTCGGTTCCCGCATCCGCCGCCCGCATCTGGGCAAAGAGCCGCGTGACGAGGATAGCACCGGAGGCACCGTAGGGGTGGCCAAGCGCAAGCGCACCACCCTCGCGGTTGACGATCGCGTGATCGATACCGAGCGCATCGAGACTGGCGAGCACCTGGGCGGCGAAGGCCTCGTTGAACTCGATATAGGGGATGTTCGCGGCGTCGAGACCGGGATTGCGCGCCACAAGCTTTTCCATCGCCGGAACGGGGCCGAGGCCGAGCAGATTCGGGTCGATGCCGACCGTGGCGCTGTCGACGAGTTCCAGAAGCATCGTCAGGCCACGCCGCCGGGCTTCGGCCAGCGAGGTCACCAGCACCAAGGCCGCACCATCATTGACCGGGCAGGCATTGCCCGCCGTCACGGTCCCATCCGGCCGGAAGACCGGCTTCAGCGCCGCCAGCTTTTCCAGCGAGGTGTTTTCGCGCGGGCATTCGTCCTGAAAGACGCGGCCGGTGGGGGTGTCGAGCGGCACGATCTCGCCGGCAAAGCGACCGGCCTTCTGTGCCGCCACCGCGCGGCGATGGCTTTCCAGCGCAAAGGCATCCTGCCGTGCGCGGCTGATGCCGGCATGGCGTGCGACGTTTTCAGCGGCGATGCCCATGTCGGGGTCGCCAATTGCATCGGGTGCCATGCGGG
>CBFGOD010000653.1:0-1866 GCA_965650295.1 uncultured Shinella sp.
CGCGACCGACAGCTCGTCGAACAGCACGGTCTCCTGATGGATCGCCGTCACGCCCGCCTTCGCGGCGGCATTGGCGGTGGGGAAATAGGTCTCTGCGCCATCGACGCGGATGGTGCCCTCGTCGGGCTGGTAGATGCCGGTGAGGATCTTCACCAGCGTCGACTTGCCGGCGCCGTTCTCGCCGACCAGCGCCGTCACCGAGCCGGGATAGAGCGAGAGCGAAACGTCCGACAGCGCGCGCACGCCGGGAAAGGATTTCGAGATCCCCTCGAGCGCGACGGCGGGCCTGGTCCGCGATATGGTCGTGTCCTGCAGCAAGTTTTCGTCCACCGCGAGTTCGGGCAATCGTTTGAATGAAAGCCCCTCCCCAACCCCTCCCCACAAGGGGGAGGGGCTTAACCTGCGGCCCTTTCAACGCCCAAATCAGGCAGTGAGCAGGCCTCTTGCTTTCTCCCCCCTTGTGGGGGAGATGCCGGCAGGCAGAGGGGGTCTTTTCATGTCCGCAAGATCAGAAGATCTTGGCGAATTCCTCGACGTTCTTGGCATCGTAGATGAACGGATCGGCCATGGCGCCTTCGTTCTTGTCGTCGAGCTTGACTACGCCCATGCGGCCCATCTTCAGCTCGGCGCCGGGCTTGGCCTCCGCGCCGCCGATCAGGTCGTTGGCGATCATCGTGGCGGAGTAGCCGAGATCGATCGGGTTCCAGATCGCGAAGGACTTGGAGGCGCCCGACTTCACATGGCCAGCCATTTCCGAGGGAAGGCCGAGGCCGGTGACGTTGATCTGGCCGATCTTGCCGGCGTCGGTGACGGCCTGGGCGGCAGCGACGATGCCGACGGAGGTCGGTGCGATGATCGCCTTCAGGTTCGGATGCGACTGGATGAGGCCTTGCGTCTCGCGATAGGACTTGTCGGCCAGGTCGTCGCCATAGACGGTCGCCACGACATTGATGCCCTTGTAGTTGCCCAGCACCTTGTTCATTTCCTCGATCCAGACGTTCTGGTTGGTCGAGGTGGCGGTGGCAGAGAGCACCGCGACGTCGCCGCCATCAGGCAGGTTGTCGGCGGCAAGCTTGATGATCATGTTGCCGATCAGCGGGTTCGACGACGGGTTGAGGTGCATCATGCGGCCTTCAGGGGCGACGCCCGAATCCCAGGAGATGACCTTGATGCCGCGGTCCATGGCCTTCTTGAGGGCCGGTACCAGCGCGTTGGTGTCGTTTGCCGAAACGGCGATGGCGTCGACCTTCTGGGCGATCAGCGAGTTGATCACCTCTATCTGGCCTTCGGCGGTCGTCGTCGTTGGGCCGGTATAGATGACCTCGACATCGCGGTGTTCCTTGGCGGCTTCCTGGGCGCCCTTGTGGGGGGCTTCTAATAAGCCGATGCCGAGCGCCTTCACGACAAGCGCGATCTTCTTGGTTTCCGCCTGCGCGGTCGCCATCATCGCGACCGAAACGGCCGCCGTCACAAGTAAGGTTTTCAGAATTTTCACGTCATTTCCTCCCAGTGAAAAATCAACCCTCCGGCCTCATGCCGATGAGGATGCAGTCTCCGATTTGGCGCCCGCCTGAACGTTCGCGACGATCAGGTTGACCCCGGCCTCCTCCAACATCGCGGCGTCCCTGTCCTCGATGCCCGAATCCGTGATGACGGTGGCAATGCGCTTCAAGCCGCAGAGAATGAGACTGGAGCGCTTGCGGAACTTGGTGGAATCGACCAGCACGACGAGCTCGTCGGCCTGGTCGATCAGCTTCTGCTCGGCCTGGATGAGCAGCGGATCGGCCTCCATCAGGCCGAGCGGGCCGATACCCTGCGCGCCCATGAACATGCGGCGCGCATAGAAATTGCGCGTCACGTCATTGT
>CBFGOD010000654.1:0-1857 GCA_965650295.1 uncultured Shinella sp.
GAGATCCATGAGGGCACGGCTCGATTCATTGGCAACGATATCGAAATGGTAGGTCTCGCCGCGGATGACCATGCCGAGCGCGACGAAACCGTCATACTGGGTGCCGCCATTATCCATGCCATCGAGCGCCATGGCGACGGCCGCGGGGATTTCGAGCGCGCCCATGACGGTCACGATGTCATAGGTGGCACCGGCGGCATCGAGTGCGCCCTTGGCGCCGTCGAGCATCGCATCGGCCATGTCGTCGTAGAAGCGTGCCTCGACGATGAGGAGATGGGGATTATCGGTGTTGGCCATAAATCACCTGAAAATTGGAAGCAGGCCACGCAAATGCGGGCGGAAGCGGGGTCAAACCACGACGGGCCGGGCTTGGCAAGAGTTTTCCACCGGATGCGGCGATTTCGGCCCTCCCCGTCGCACCCACCCGGCATCACGGCATTGACATTACGGAACAAAATAGGAACGATGCCGCGTCGTCAAGAGGAGACATCCCATGAACGCGCAAACATCGCCCGTCGTCACGCTTGCGAAACTGCAATTGGAGCACTGGACGCAGGGCAACCTCTATGAAAGCCGCGACACGTCCTTCGGTGCCGCCCTGGGCTTGAAGGATCTCGGCATCGGTTATGGCGAAGTGCCGCCCGGAAAATCCGGTTGTCCGTTTCACAGCCACCATGTCGAGGACGAGCTTTTTGTCATCCTGGAAGGCCACGGCACCTACCGTTTCGGCGAGGAGCGGCACCTGATCGGCCCCGGCGACGTGCTTGGTGCGCCGGCCGGCGGACCGGAGACGGCGCACCAGATCCTCAATACCGGTACGGTCCCGCTGAAATATCTCTCCATCTCCTCGATGGCGCCGACGGAGATCTGCGAGTATCCGGATTCCGGAAAATTTCTGGCCAAGACGCGCCGCGCTCTTGGCGGGCGAACGGAATTCCGCACCATCGGCAGAGCGGGCGAAGAGGTCGATTACTGGGAGGGCGAACCCGGCGCGTGAGCGTCAGGCGGCAAGCGAGACGCGGTTGCGGCCACCGCGCTTTGCCGTGTAGAGCGCCTTGTCGGCATTGCTGAGCAGGCTGTCGAAACTGCTGCTGTCCTCGCGGCCGAACGCGATCCCCGCGCTGACCGTGCAGGTGATGCTGCGCCGGCCGATCGGAATGAGCTTTGCCGAAAAATCCATGCGGATGCGCTCGGCGATGCGCTGGGCGCGTTCCGGCAAGGTACGGTCCAGCACCACGACGAACTCCTCGCCGCCGAGGCGGGCTATGCAAGCCGCGTCGCCACAGGCATCGCGCAGGACGCCGGCAAACACCTTCAGCACCGTGTCACCCGCGGCGTGGCCGTAGCGGTCGTTGACGGACTTGAAATTATCGAGATCGAAGGCAATGGCGGCCATATGTGGCGTCACGGCTTCCGCGTCATATCGATCGAAGAGCGCGCGGCGGTTCATGAGGCCGGTCAGCGCGTCCGTCATCGCGGCGCGATGATGATTGCCGGCAACGCGCCACTGGTTGAGCGCCAGCGACATGGCGCCGATACCGGTAATGCCCATGATCGCCACGATCAGATTGAGGTTCTCCGCCCAGTTGTCTGGCGCGCGCCCCATCACCCAGTTGCCCTCGTGAATGAGCACACCGGCGCAGAATACGAAGGATAGCGCCGTCAGGAGGTAGAGGATGACGATGCCGGTCAGCGGCAGCGGTGCCTCCGCCCGGCCCCACCAATATTCTCGCGCGGTTGCGGCAAGGCAGGTGGCAAGCAGCAGGTTCAAGGCGATGAAGGCAAGCCCGTCATAGCCGGCGATCAGCCAGGGCAGCGATATCGCGGCATTGGCTGCGAAAACACCCACGATACGCC
>CBFGOD010000655.1:0-1817 GCA_965650295.1 uncultured Shinella sp.
CGAGATCACCGAGACGCTGGCCATGGAGAAGATGGCCGATCTGGGCGTCATCCCGAAAAGCGCGGCCGACGCTTACCGCAAGAAGGGCAAGTTCGACGTCGCCCGCATCGACGAGATCGAGGCCGTAACCAAGCATGACGTCATCGCCTTCCTGACGCATCTCTCGGAATTCGTCGGTCCCGACAGCCGCTTCGTGCACCAGGGCATGACGTCGTCCGACGTGCTGGACACGACCTTCAACATCCAGCTCGTGCGCGCCGCCGATATCCTGCTTGCAGGTGTAGACCGCGTATTGGCGGCGCTGAAGGCCCGCGCCTTCGAGCACAAGGACACGATCCGCATCGGCCGCAGCCATGGCATCCATGCCGAGCCGACGACGATGGGCCTGACGCTTGCCCGCTTCTATGCCGAGATGGACCGCAACCGCGCCCGCCTCGTCGCGGCGCGTGCGGAAATCGCGACCGGCGCAATCTCGGGCGCCGTCGGCACCTTCGCCAATATCGACCCCTATGTCGAAGAGCATGTCTGCGCCAAGCTCGGCCTGACGCCAGAGCCCGTCTCGACGCAGGTCATCCCGCGTGACCGCCACGCCATGTTCTTCGCCACGCTCGGCGTCATCGCCTCGTCGATCGAGAATGTCGCGATCGAAATCCGCCACATGCAGCGCACGGAAGTGCTGGAAGCCGAAGAGTTCTTCTCGCCGGGCCAGAAGGGTTCGTCGGCCATGCCGCACAAGCGTAACCCGGTGCTCACGGAAAACCTGACGGGTCTCGCCCGCCTCGTGCGCATGGCCGTAACGCCCGCCATGGAAAACGTCGCACTCTGGCACGAGCGTGACATTTCGCATTCCAGCGTCGAGCGCGGTATCGGCCCGGACACGACGATCACGCTCGACTTCGCGCTGAACCGCCTTGCCGGCGTCGTCGAGAAGCTGGTGATCTATCCGGAAAACATGCTGAAGAATCTCAACAAGTTCCGCGGTCTCGTTCACTCGCAGCGCGTCCTGCTTGCCCTTACGCAAGCCGGCGTTTCGCGCGAGGATTCCTATCGCCTCGTGCAGCGCAATGCGATGAAGGTCTGGGAAAAGGGCGCGGACTTCCTCGAAGAACTGCTGGCCGACGCCGAAGTGCGGGCCGCCCTCACCGAAGAGCAGATCCGCGAAAAGTTCGACCTCGGCTATCACACCAAGCACGTCGACACGATCTTCCGCCGCGTCTTCGGCACGGCCTGATCGATCCTGAAACGGGCCGGCGAATGACTTTCGCCGGCCCGTTCCTCTGAGTAGACTTACCTTGCGTGCAATGCCGCACGTCCTATGGGGGTTGAACATGAGGTTTCTTGCTACCGCATTGCTGACCACGACTTTAACCGTTTCCCTTGCGCAAACAGCTTCCGCCGAAAAGCTTGCGGAACAAATGACGCAAGCCGATATACCTCAGTCCATTATCAGCCTTCTGAGATCGGACTTCGAGATCGTAAACGTGGCGCCGATTTCGGAAAGCTACGCCGTTTTTCTTGAAAAAGACGACTTCTTCATCGTCTGCCAAATGGGGTTCAAGGACAACGCCTTCGCCACCGACAAGTGTTACCCGCTGGTAAAATAATTGCAGCGATGGCGCCAAAGGCGCCATCGCTCCCCTCTGGTGGGCGGCTACGCTCTCCTCCTGGCAGTGCCGCCCACGAAACCGGACCTAGCTCTCGTCCACGACGAGCCTTCGGTAAAGGTGCCAGGTGGCGTGGCCGAGGATCGGTATGATCACCGCGAGGCCGACGAAGAGCGGGATCGTGCCGACGATCAGCAATGCCGCGATGATGAG
>CBFGOD010000656.1:0-1815 GCA_965650295.1 uncultured Shinella sp.
AGGACGAAGGCTGCGGAGGCGAGCGCGAGAGCAAGGGCGGTTCGACGAAGAATGGACACAGTACAAAACTCCGATCCTGGATCGGCCCGCCACCGAGCCGCCCTTTAGATACACTTCAAATCCACGAAAAGCCGCCACCGCCTTCGGTGGGCCATACGACGACCGCTCCTGACGGTTCCCGCGCCGCTCGCAATAGTGCCTTTTAAGTTGCCTGCAAAACAGGGACCGTGCCATTCCAGCACGGTTCGGCAACGACAATAGGAAAGGCCCGTTGCCAAAGCGCAACAAATCCCGGCCTTTCCTCAATCAAACGGCTTAAGCCGTATTAGAAGACGAATTCCTTCGTCTTGCGGAAGCCCGGCAGCGGCTTCACGGCCGTGTTGAACACGTTGCGCTCGGAAACGCGGCCGCCTTCCTTGATATAGATGCGGGCCTGCGAGGCGTTGCCATAGCCTTCGACGACGACCAGACGCCCGCCATCGCGCAGTTGCGCGAAAAGCGCGGCCGGAACGAATTCGACCGCGCCATGCACGAAGATCACGTCATAGGGCGCCTCTGCCGCATAACCGGCTTCGAGATCACCGGAGACGACGGCGATATTGTCGTAGCCCAGGCGGGACAGCGTTTCGGTCGCCGTCGCGGCGAGATCGGCATCGCTTTCCAGCGCCACGACGGAGCTGCCGAGACGCGACAGGATCGCCGAGGCGTAACCGGTGCCGCAGCCGACTTCGAGAACGATGTCGCTCTCGGCGATCTCGGCAAGCTGGATCAGCTTGGCGAGCGGCGACGGCTCCATGAGGAAGCGGCCGGGCGCCAGCTGGATGTCGTTGTCGATATAGGCGAGCGGCTTTGCCGCCGCGGGCACGAACTCTTCGCGCGCGACGGTCAGGAAGGCGTCGAGCACCTCGTGCGACGTCACGTCCGTCGTACGGATCTGGTTGTCCACCATCTTCGTGCGCGCTGCTTTGTAGTCAATCATCTCTAGCCCTTGAGTAAAACGGCGAGCACCGGCGCAAAGGCCCGGCCCGCTGCCGGATGCATCGCAATTCTCTTAGTGCGGTTTCGGGCCGGGTGTCCATAGGTGCGAGCCGAATGCGCGCAAAAACCACGGGCTTGCTCCGCCATCGCCGGGTCCACCGCGGTTTGTCCATGTTATCATGAATAAATTACTCAACATATTATTGCCTGTCCGATGCAAAATGTCGTATTGAACAGTCAGGTTTTAGGGTCGCACCTTGCGCCACGCCGACGCCCCTTCGTTTGAACGGGCTCCATTTTAGAGAGACATGCAAGAGGAATACGCCGTGCTGAAACGGTCTCGACTGCACTTCGCGATGATCCTGGTGGCGCTTTTCGCCCCGCACGCCGTATCGGCGCAGACCCAGGAGACACCCACGGTCCAGACGGACAGCCAGCCGATCGCCGGCCAATCCACACAGACGCAGGACACGCAAACACAGTCCAACGAGGTCCAGCCCACGAGCAACGCAACGGGCACGGCCACGACGACGACCGAGACGACATCGCGTCCGACCGCGACCGAGGGCAACGCCGACACGTCGGCCGACCCGGCAACGACGGCCGAGACCGATACGATGGCATCCGACGAGGACGCGACGGAACTCGACGCAGTGGATGATGCCGCCGATACCCGTCAGGCCGGCCTGCCGCACGATCTTTCGCCGTGGGGCATGTTCATGGCGGCCGACATCGTCGTGAAGGGCGTCATGATCGGCCTCGCCTTCGCCTCCGTCGTCACCTGGACCGTGCTGCTCGTCAAGCTCGCCGAACTCGGCGCGGCCCAGCGTTCGGCCA
>CBFGOD010000657.1:0-1813 GCA_965650295.1 uncultured Shinella sp.
GAGCGCTATCCGAAAGATCGCTACATGACCGAGATCGAGAGTTGGCGCGAACTGATGACGGCCGCGGTCACGGTCAGATCGGCGCTCGGGGTGAGCCCGTCGGCCTATCAAGAGGCTTGCGAGGTGATGGGGCCGGAACATGCCGCGATTGCGGTGGCCTGCATCCTGGAGCGGGCCGAGCACATCACGTCGCCGGGCGGCTATCTGCGCGACCTCACCCGAAAAGCGGAGCGCGGCGAATTTGGACTCGGGCCGATGCTGATGGCGGCGCTCAGGGCGAACGGGGAGGCCGCGAAGCGAAGCGCGTGATGGCCTCCCTCTTTCCCCGCTCAGGAAATATCGGGGATCCGATCGGCGATTTTTTCGAGATAGTCGTCGATCGCCTCCTCGATGTAGGAGTTGAACTTCCGGCGCTCGATGGCGGCAAGGATCTTCAGCGTCTTGTGAACCTCGGCGCGGATATGGATGCCGGTCGTGACTTTTTCGGTGTCGCGGAAGCGTTTGCCGGCGACCGGGTCGAGGCTTTCGCCCTTGGCCACCATCTCGCGGAGCTGATCGCGCGCCAACGGCGGCTTCGTTGATGGTGCCGATGCCTGGTCTTCGTCAGCAGATTTTGCCGCAGGCAGTACCTTTTCGCGAACCGAAGGACGGTCGCGGGCTGTCGAGATCAATCCGAGGACGAGGTTTTTGCTGTCTGCGCCGTCGCTCATTGCTTTGCCTCGCTGGCCTTCGACCGGTAGAGAGCAAGCACCTCGCCAAGCAGCGTTTCCATTTCCGCGATCGCCTTCGGATCCGGCTTTGCTGATGTCTGGAGCGTGCCGGCGGCGCCAATCGATTGATAGGAGGCGCGGCGCGCGATCGGCTGGCTGGCGAGTGCGACACCGCTCTCGCGTAAAATTTCCCTGAGTGGCTCATGCGCCTTGGCGCGGCCGGTCACCAGATCGTGCTGGTTGATGACGATCATCGTCGGGAGCGTGCGCTTCTGATCCTCTTCGACCACCGGAACATGGTTCAGGGCGAGTTGCATGCCGGCAACGACGTCGTCCTGGGTCGTCTGCAGCGGAATCAGGACGATGTCGGCACAATAGAGGCCGGCGAACAGGTTTTCGTTGGTCGTGCCCTCGACATCGACGAAGACGATCTTGCCCTCCTGCTGATGATGGAGAGCGAGCTTGTAGATCTGGTTGGGATCGAGGCAGCTCTCGGCCTCCAGCCGGTCGGGCCAGACGTCCATCTGTTTCGACATCGTGACCCATCGCATCGTATTGGCGCGGCTGTCGGCATCGATCAGGAAGACGTCGTTACCGGCATGGGCGGCTGTGCCCGAGAGAGCGCGGACGAGGGTGGACTTGCCGGTTCCGCCCTTCGGGTTGGCGATGGTCACGATCATGATGGCTCCTTCATTTTGCGAATAAACTATAGTTAGTTCATCGCTCCTCTCTCCGCAATGCGTCCGTTGCTCATTGTTCGTTCAACGTTGATGATTGTCGATTGATGATTGACCGCCGACAACGGGCAATCACCAACGAGCAATTGGCAATTGCCCCTTGGTGATGAGCAACGACAGCGCGGTTAACTGTTAGTGGTTAATGGGTAATTGGCAATTGCCAGTGATATCGCTGGCAAAGCTCGCACGAACAACGGGCAACTGTTAGCGGGACCGGCTGGCGTTGGAGGTGAGTTGTTGTGGTGGGAGCTGGGCGAGAGGGTTATGTTGGGATGATGAATTGAGAATAAAATATAGTTTTGCCTTAGGTGGCAGGATAGTCAAGTTTGTGGTACAAACTCGACGTCGCCCCGCCTCCGGCAGGGC
>CBFGOD010000658.1:0-1775 GCA_965650295.1 uncultured Shinella sp.
AGCGCACCGGTGCTGAAGCTGGAGCTGCCGGAAAACTTCCTCTTCCTGTCGAAGCTTGAACAGGCCGCCCTTATGGCGCCGTTCATGGAGGAGCTGCGCGCGGCACTCCGTGGCCTCGATCCGAAAAAGCTTCATGCCTTCGGTTTCGACTTCGCCCGCGTCAGCGACCTGACCGTGGGCACGCTGTTGTCGATCGACGGCGTCATGAACCGCGAAACCGCCCTGACGGTCGAGTTGCGCCGCGTTCCGGGCGACGAGCAAAAGCTTATCGTGAGGACGATCCTGCAGGCGGCACCGCGCTTAATTGGCGCCGCGTTTGACGCCACTGGGATGGGCTGGACCGTTGCCGAGGACATGGGCCGCATCTTCGGCTTCCGGGAAACGCAGGAGGACAGCGGGCAGATTTGGTCGATCAAGTTCAGCGTCGACTGGTTCCGGATCAACATGCCGCCGCTAAAGGTAGCGTTCGAAGAGCCGACGATCGCGATCCACAAGAATGCCGAGCACCTTCTCGACCTGCGCCTGGTGAAGGTCATCAGCGGCGTTCCCCGTGTGCCCGACGTCCGGACCGGCGAGAAGGGCAAGAAACGGCATGGCGACTTTGCGGTTGCACTGGCGCTTGCGTATTTCGCCAGCCGCTTCCCCGGCATCGAGTACGCCTACACCCCGATTTCCGATGTTGACGACGATGACCTTTCCGAACGCGACCGGAGCGATGGCGCTTCGCCGTTCGGGCGTGGAGGACTTTGGTAAATGACCCTGGTTGATCGCTACGGCCGCCCGCTGCGCGCGCCTGACAAGAAGACGCTGACCGAAGAGCAGAGCGCCCCGACACTGACCGGCGTGCGTTCGATCTGGAATGAGCAGGTGGCGTCCGGCCTGACGCCGGCGCGCCTGGCGCGGATCCTCCGCGACAGCGGCGACGTCAACGGCGACTTTCGCGAATACCTGACCCTTGCCGAGGAAATGGAGGAGCGCGAGCCGCAATACCGCATGGCGCTGACCCAGCGAAAGCTTGCGCTGCGCAACATCACACCCGTCATCGAACCGGCCGGCAAGAGCGGCCGCGACAAGGAGATCGCGGAAGAGGTTCGCAAGATCGTCGACCGGACGAGCTTCCGTAACACGATCATGCATCTGGCGGACGGGATCGCGAAAGGTTTCTCCGTCGCCGAGAACGTCTGGCGGATGGACGGCAGCCGCTGGGGTTTCGGCCAGATCCAGCCGCGCGACCAGCGACATTTCCAGTTCGACCGCATCACCGGCCGGGAGCTACGGCTTCGCCAGGACGGGATCTTCGAAGGAACCGAACTCCCCCAGGCGAAGTACATCGTCCACATCCCGACGCTGAAATCAGGCCTACCGATCCGGCAAGGCCTTGCGCGGACGGCTTGCTGGATCTTCATGCTGAAGAGCTTCAGCCTGAAGGACTGGATGTCCTTCCTCGAAATCTACGGCATGCCCTTCCGTGTCGGCAAATATGGGCCGAACGCATCCGATGCCGACAAGCGGGCGCTCCTGCGGGCCGTCGCGAACGTCGCGGCCGATGGCGGCTGCATCATTCCCCAGTCGATGCTTCTCGAATTCATCGAGACCAAGGGCGGCGCGTCAGGTGAAAACGCCTTCAAGGGGATGGCCGAATACCTGGACGAGCAGTTTTCCAAACTGATCCTCGGCCAGACCATGACGTCGGAAGACGGTTCGTCAGAAGCTCAGGCCCGCGTGCATGACGATATCCGCCTTCTGATCCTGCGCGCCGATGGCGACGATCTCGC
>CBFGOD010000659.1:0-1769 GCA_965650295.1 uncultured Shinella sp.
GATCCGAGCGCCTTTTCGATCTCCTGCAAGCCCTGCGCCGCCATCGCCGGCCGGTCAGCGGCAAGGCTCTGGCGCAGGAGACGGGCGTCAGCCTGCGCACACTCTATCGCGATATTGCCAGCCTTCAGGCGCAGGGTGCCGATATCGAGGGGGAGCCGGGGATCGGCTATGTGCTGAAACCCGGCTTTCTGCTGCCGCCTCTCATGTTTTCCGCTGAGGAGATCGAGGCGCTGGTGCTGGGCACACGCTGGGTCGCCGACCGGGCGGACAGCCATCTCAGCGGTGCTGCCCGCAATGCGCTGGCAAGGATTGCCGCCGTACTGCCCGCCGACCTGCGCAATGAACTGGATACGTCGCCGCTGCTCGTCGGGCCGGGCGCAAAACTGCCCGATGACAGCATCGATGTCGCGCTGCTGCGCAAGGCGATCCGTATGGAGCGCAAGCTTTCGATCACCTATCGCAGCGGTGCCGGGGACGCTTCGACACGCATCATCTGGCCCTTCGCGCTCTCCTTCTTCGATCATGCCCGCGTGGTCATCGGCTGGTGCGAGCTGCGGGAAAGCTTCCGCCATTTTCGCACCGACCGGATCGAGACGGTAGACCTCCTGGATGTGCGTTATCCAAAGCGGCGGCAGGCCATGCTGCAGGCGTGGCGGGCGGAGGAAGGAATTCCGATCCGCGGTGCATGATGCTGCCAGAAACTGACAGCATCGGGTGTTAGTTTTCTCCTATCCAAGCAAGACAGGAGAACAACATGTCCAACAGCATTCTTCTCTACGTAGCCGATGTGGCGGCGAGCGCCCGCTACTATGAGCGTATTCTCGGCCAGAGGCCGGTGGAGGCAAGCCCGACCTTTGCGATCTTCGTCCTGAAATCCGGCCTTGGCCTCGGGCTCTGGGCCAGGGAGGGCGTCGCGCCGGCGCCTTCGGTTTCAGGCGGCGGATCGGAGATCGGCTTCAAGGTCGATAATGCCGCCGAGGTCGATCAATGGCATGCCGAATGGCGCGCCAATGGCGCCACTATCCTGATGGCGCCGACGGAGCTGGATTTCGGCCGCAGCTTCCTTGCCACCGATCCCGATGGCCATCGCCTGCGCGTCTACACCGTCACGGACGGCGGCTGAGCCGTGGCGTGTGCCTGGATCGCCGTCGCCTCCGCCGAGCATGTGCGTATCGGACATGCGCAGGGCTTCATGCAGGTCTGTCACGGCAAGAGCGGTCCGCTGCGGCGAACCGCTCCCGGCGACACCGTCATCTATTATTCGCCCGCTGAAACCATCCGCGGCAAAGACCGGCTGCAGGCCTTCACGGCGATCGGCACCGTCGTCGATCGTGATCCTTATCGGGCGGTGATGCCGGCGGGCTTCGTGCCCTGGCGGCGCGATATCGACTGGTGGCCGGCGGCGGACGTGCCGATCCGTCCGCTCCTCGGCCGGCTTGCGTTCACACGAACCGGCAATTGGGGCTATCAGCTGCGCTTCGGTCTCTTCCAAATCGAGCCCGCTGATGCCGCGCTCATAGCTGGCGCCATGCGCGCGGCTGTCTGATCCCGTGGTTTCGATAGTTGTTTTCTATCAAGCCATACGAACCATCCCCTTGATACGTGCGGCTGGATGGCAAATACAGGAGGCATGAACACACCTTTTATCGGCAAGAAATCCTCCGCGGCCGGCGGCTGGGGGGCGTTGAAGAGTTGCGGCAAGCAGCTTCTGCAAAGCGGCATGCCGATCTCCGGCGCGCGCACCCTGCTCAAGGCAAACCAGCCCGACG
>CBFGOD010000660.1:0-1768 GCA_965650295.1 uncultured Shinella sp.
ATCTTGTTTTTGATGTAGAGCAGCGCATCCAGCACCATGGGGCCGCAATCATCGACATCGATGTAGAACGTGTCGACCGACGGGTTCTTTCCGTCGTCCGGGTTCCAGCGGTAGATGCGGAATTCGCGGGTATTCGTGGCACCGTCCGGCTTCGGCCAGACCTTGCCTTCGGTCAGCTGCGAGTTCTTCGGGAGAGCGAGTTCAACCATTATCGGCCCATGCCTTTTGCCATAAGTGCCAACTCGATCGCCGGCGTCAGATCATTGTTGTCTTCGATACGCAGCATACGGATATCCGTGACCGAAGGCGCGAACCAATCATATTCGAGCGTGAGACGCTGAACGGCAATCTGACATTTCACGCTGTCGATTGTCTCATCCCCGAAGTAGACGCTGCCTTGCTGTCGGTCGAAACCTTGTCCGCGAAGAAATTTGGCGATGTCATTGTAAGCGTTCTGCCAGGACTGATTGTGATAACTCTTCTTCAGAGTATCGGTGTCCAGATCGAAGGTGATCGCATACATGGATCTCGGTAGCCTTCTATTATGCCCCATCATGTTCATGGCGAAATCCTTTCCCCGCCATTGTCGCACGACTCCGCTTAATAAACACGCGCCTTGGGCGCGATCTTCTGGGGATCGATCCCGTCGGCGATGAGGTCGGTGTGCACCGGGCGGTAGTCGAGCTTGACGTCGCCCGCCTCATTCACCCAGGCGAGCGTGTGCTTGCGCCAGTTGACGTCGTCGCGGCCGGCGAAGGGGCCGTCGACATAGTCTTCGCGGGCATGCGAGCCGCGGCTTTCCTTGCGGGCCTCGGCGCCGTAGACGGTCGTGATGGCGTTGGCCATCAGGTTTTCCAGTTCCAGCGTCTCGACGAGGTCGGAGTTCCAGACCATCGAGCGGTCGGTGACCTTGATATCGGGCAGTTCCTTCCAGATCTCGGTCATGCGGCGGCAGCCGCTTTCGAGCGATTCCTGGGTGCGGAACACCGCCGCATCGTCCTGCATGGTGCGCTGCATCTTGTCGCGTAGGATCGCCGTCGGCGTGCCGCCATTGGCGTTCCGGAGGCGATCGAAGCGATCCATGATCTTGTCGCAGGCGGCGATATCGAGCGCCGGGACCGGGCCGGCGCGGTCGATGACCTGGCCGGCGCGGATGGCGGCGGCGCGGCCGAAGACCACGAGGTCGATCAGCGAGTTCGATCCGAGGCGGTTTGCGCCATGCACCGAGGCGCAGCCGGCTTCGCCCACCGCCATCAGGCCGGGCGCGATGCGCTCCGGGTTCTGGCTGTCGGCATTCAGCACTTCACCCCAGTAGTTGGTCGGCACGCCGCCCATATTGTAGTGCACGGTCGGCAGGACCGGGATCGGCTCGCGCGTCACGTCGACGCCGGCGAAGATCTTGGCGCTCTCGGAAATGCCCGGCAGGCGCTCGTGCAGCACGGCCGGATCGAGATGGTCGAGATGCAGGAAGATGTGGTCCTTGTTCTTGCCGACGCCGCGGCCTTCGCGGATTTCCATCGTCATGCAGCGCGAGACGACGTCACGCGAGGCAAGGTCCTTGGCCGACGGCGCATAACGCTCCATGAAGCGCTCGCCCTCGGAATTGACGAGATAGCCGCCTTCGCCGCGCGCACCCTCGGTGATGAGGCAGCCGGCGCCATAGATGCCGGTCGGGTGGAACTGCACGAATTCCATGTCCTGCAGCGGCAGGCCGGCACGGGCGATCATGCCGCCGCCGTCACCCGTGCAGGTGTGCGCCGAGGTCGCC
>CBFGOD010000661.1:0-1768 GCA_965650295.1 uncultured Shinella sp.
CCGATCATCATGTCCGGCCGCTTAACGCCAGCCTTAATGGCCGACGATCCCGAGCATGACCGCCTTGGCGACGGCCTGGAAACGGTTGTTGCTGTTGAACTTGGCGATGATGTTCTTTTCCATCACCTGCACTTCGCCGGGCTCCACTTCAAGGACGCGCGCGATACGGCTCGTCGGATATCCCTCGGCCATCAGGGTGAGGCAGCGCAGTTCCGCCGATGTCAGATGGGCCTGGGGCGTGTTGTCGTTGGTCTCGGGCTCGAGCGCACCGGTGAAATCGAGCAATTCGTTGATCTGCTGCATCTGGCGGCGGATCGTCGATTGCTGGGCGGCCAGCTCGCGCTTGCGGGCGGTCATCGCCGTGCGGAAGATCGTGTCGGCATCGTCCTGGCTTTCGGCGGACGAAAGACGCTCCAGCAATTCCTGGATGACGGCGACCGGCATGCCCGTCTCGCGGCAGGTGTTGACCACCGCCATCTGCTGGATTTCTTCCGGACCATAAACGCGCATGGGCCCGACGCGGGCTGCGGTGAGCAGGCCCTTTTCCTCGTAGAAATGCAGCGTGCGATGCGTCACGCCAAAGGCATTGGCCATATCGGCAATGGCCAGGCGTCCCGCCGGCAGATTTGCCGGAAGCGGCGCCACGGGCAGGTATCGAATGGATTTACGCGCGCCTGAGCGGGCGTCGGCGGGTACTTTCTTCGACTCGTTCGTCATCATGAAAGCAGCCCGCAAATAAGAAGATCAGTCATGTCTTACCCCCGATCGCCGGCCCGCACCCCGTGTTGAGACGGGACATCGAGACGGCGAAAAACGCCCCTTTATCGATTGCTGCTCCATCAGCCTGTCCGCCGATAAGCCGCACGCGATCCTGCCAGGGTTCCAAATCCATCTCGCAAGGAGATTGTGCACGGATTTGAGAACCCGGAGCGGCACAGAGTACTAATCCGCCCAGGTTCGTAAAATAGGCCCAAGGCTCGAGCCTGCCTATCGTTATATCTAGGGATGTATTTTCTGGGCTGGTTTCCCGCCCGACGGCAGCGACGGCCAGTCTATCGCGTCAAGGTGGCGCTGGCCTCGTCGACGATAGCCGCTTTTGCAAGAGCGGGGTCTGGTATCGCGATACAGGCGGCCGGCGGGTTAAGACGCGGCGTGCCGCGCGGTGTCGCCTGGCTGTGAAGCAAGAGACATTCCATCACGCGGCTTGCCGTGCCCATGCGGATGGCGTGACGGTAAAGCGGCCCGCTCGCAGACAGGGTCCGGGCAGCGAAGGCGACGGCCTCATAGGCGATGCCGGCGTCGCTCTTCAGCTGGTCGCGCGAAAAATGCCGTGCGTAGATCGTGGCGCCGGATTGGTCGTGGATCAGCCGCGCATAGACGCCAAGCCCGTCCGGCCTGTTTTCCACGCGAATGGAGTAGGAAAGGGGCGGCGGCGCGCTGGTCTGGCGAGCATCGGCGAGGTGCACGGTGCGGTGATATTCCGCGGAGCTGGAGATGGCGCGGGCAAGCGCGTTGCATTCGCCGCCCTGCGGCCAGCATTGCAGGATGTGCAATTGCGGCAGGGCGTCGGCCATGCTGCCCAGCCGGTTGTGCGCCGAAAGTACGAATTGCACCTTGGCAATCGCAGCGCTGGTGGCTTCCGGATAGACGGAGGGCGCGAGAAAAAGCAGCGGCAGCAGCGAGAACAGCGCAAGCGGGGAAGAGATGGGCTTGGGAAGCCAGAAGCGTTTCGGCCGCGGCCTGTATTGGGGCGCAGGCCGGATTGCCT
>CBFGOD010000662.1:0-1763 GCA_965650295.1 uncultured Shinella sp.
CGGTGGAGGCGATGGAAATGACCGCCTTCAGCGCCGGTGGCTTGAGGCTTGCGACCTGCAGGCAGTTGAAGCCGCCCCAGGAGATGCCCATCATGCCGACCGCGCCGTTCGACCAGGGCTGCGCGGCGATCCAGGCGATGAGTTCGCAGGCATTGGCCAGTTCCAGCGGCGTGTATTCGCCGTCGATGACGCCGTCGGATTCACCCGATCCCCTGATGTCGACGCGCACGCCGGCAATGCCGGCCGCGGCGAAGACGGGATAGGTCGATTCATCGCGCGGGCTCGTTCCGTCGCGCTTGCGATAGGGCAGGAATTCGAAGACGGCGGGAACGGGATCGTTTTCCGCACCCTCGGGCATCCAGATGCGGGCGGCGAGCCGCGTGCCGTCGGCAAGCGTGAGCCATTCGTTTTCGATGGTGGTGAAGGCACGAGATGTCATAGGCAATCCTCTTCTGCGCTCTTTATGGAACGCGTCCAAGAGCCGGGCAATACGATGGTTTTGACCTTCCGTGTCGCTTTTCGGGTTCGGCTTGTCGGCGTCGCAAAACTCGCCTACGAAAATGGAAGCGAGGGAGGGCGCCATGCAGGAAGAACACATAACTTCAGGCGGACGGCTGGACGACCCGCAGCGTGCCTATAAAATCCTGATTGCCGACCTCGTCGGCCTGCGCTTCGATGCGGATGGTAATCCCGATCCCGGCGAGGTGCGCGCCCATATCGAGGCGAAGGGTGGCACCTTTCATGACGGCGCCTATCAGCGCGAGACGCTGCCA
This sequence comes from uncultured Shinella sp., assembly GCA_965650295.1. GTDB lineage: Bacteria > Pseudomonadota > Alphaproteobacteria > Rhizobiales > Rhizobiaceae > Shinella. The sequence continues at coordinate 774 of CBFGOD010000662.1, forward strand.
CCGGGCCTGCATTTCTTCTACCAGCCGGATTTGAGCGCCGAGGCCGAGATCATCGCCCAGACGGCAGACGGGCGCTATGACGCGCTGATCGCGGCGGCGACCTTCATTCCCAAGCAGGCGATTTTTCCGCTCGGCGGCGTGCGCATCGGTGCCGGCACCGGCAATATGGGCTCGGCCTCCTGGGGCGGCGGCAATGGTGAGGGTGGCGCTGCCCCCTTGATGAACACGCCCGGTATCAACAGCCGCGCCACGGCGCAGATGGTGATGAAGGCGATCCTGAAGGTAATGCCGGACCTGCCGGTCGCGCAGCTGCATGCGCGTGTGGTGACGGGTGATTTCGATACCGGCCGCGACCTCAAATCCTATCCGACCGCCAAGCTCGAAGGGCGCCGCATGGCGGTGCTCGGCTATGGCAATATCGGCCGCGAGGTGGCCCGGCTCGCAAAGGCTTTCGGCATGCTTGTGACGATCTATGCCAGGCCGAAGCATCGGCAGTGGATCGAGGCTGAGGGCTTCGGTTATGCGGCCTCACCGGTGGAGGCGGCCGATGGGGCGGATGTGCTTTCCGTCCATGTCGGTCTCGGACGGCTGGACGAGGCGACGCGGATCTATGCCAATGCCGGCATCGTTGGAGAGGTGGTGATGGCGGCTATGAACCGGGGCGCCGTCATCGTGAACTACGATCGCGGTGAGGTGGTGGATACAGCGGCCCTCGATAGGGCGCTGGCCTCGGGACAGGTGCGCCATGCGGCCGTCGACGCCGATCTCTTCCGGAACGCCACGAGCGGCGCGCTGAGCGGCCCGATGCTGCCCTATCTCAAACTCGCCGAGCGCCATCCGGAAAAGCTTGAGCTGCTGCCCCATGCGGCGGCCGATACGGATCATCCCTCAAGGGTTGCCGGCGCCTGCCAGGCGGTGGACCAGATCATCGATGTCATCCGTTTCCGGCGGGTGACGAACCTCAAGGGTGATCTTCCCGAAGGCTATGCC
>CBFGOD010000663.1:0-1754 GCA_965650295.1 uncultured Shinella sp.
CGGCAAGGCTGGCTTCGAGGTTCCGCCGCCGGCCGCCACCATGTTCGCCTGGGCCAAGATCCCGGAAAAGTTCCGTCACCTCGGCTCGCTGGAATTTTCCAAGCTGCTCGTCGAGAAGGCGGACGTGGCGGTTGCGCCCGGCATCGGCTTCGGTGAGATGGGCGACGATTACGTCCGCCTCGCGCTCGTCGAGAACGAACATCGCATCCGCCAGGCGGCGCGCAATATCAAGAAGTTCCTTTCCACGGCCGACGAGACGATGCACAACGTCATCTCGCTGAACGCCCATCGCTAAAACCATCCGCCCTGCGCGTTCAGCGCAGGGCCTTCTTCCAAACATAGGACATGACCATGGCTGATGCCCTGAAGATCGGCATTGCAGGCTTGGGGACCGTTGGTGCCTCGCTCGCGAAGATTCTCGTCGAACGCAGGGACATGCTCACGACGACCTGCGGCCGGCCGATCGAGATCGTCGCGATCACCGCGCGCTCCAAGGGGCGCGACCGTGGCGTCGATCTTTCTTCTGCCGAATGGTTCGATGATTCCGTCGCACTTGCCCGCGATGCCAAGATCGACGTCTTCGTCGAACTGATGGGCGGATCCGGCGATCCGGCCTATTCGGCCGTCAAGGCGGCGCTGTCGCGCGGCGTGCATGTCGTGACCGCCAACAAGGCGCTCTTGGCCGCGCACGGCGTCGAGCTTGCCGTCATTGCCGAACAGAACGGCTGCATCCTCAATTACGAGGCGGCGGTTGCCGGCGGGATCCCTGTTATCAAGGCGCTGCGCGAATCCCTGACGGGCAACACGATTTCGCGCGTCTACGGCATCATGAACGGCACCTGCAACTACATCCTGACCAAGATGGAGAAGGAGGGCCTGTCCTTCGAGGCCTGCCTGAAGGAAGCCCAGCGTCTCGGCTATGCCGAAGCCGACCCGGCCTTCGACATCGAGGGCAACGACACCGCACACAAGCTGTCGATCCTGACGACGCTCGCCTTCGGCACGAAGATCGCGGCCGACGACATCTATCTCGAGGGGATCACCAATATCTCCATCGACGATATCCGTGCTGCCGCCGATCTCGGCTACCGCATCAAGCTGCTCGGCGTGGCGCAGAAGACCGATACGGGCGTCGAACAGCGCGTGCATCCGACCATGGTGCCGCTCGACAGCGTGATTGCGCAGGTCGACGGCGTGACGAATGCTGTGGCAATCGAATCGGACATTCTCGGCGAGTTGCTGATGGTCGGCCCCGGTGCGGGCGGCAATGCCACGGCTTCGGCCGTGCTCGGCGATATCGCGGATATCGCCAAGAGCCGTCCCGGCGCACAGACCGTGCCGGTGCTCGGCCGCCCGGCGGCGGCACTTCAGCCCTACAAGCGTGCGCAGATTCGCAAGCACCACGGCGGCTACTTCATCCGTCTCTCCGTGGAAGACCGTACGGGCGTTTTCGCCAGCATCGCCAAGCACATGGCGGAAAACGGCATCTCGCTCGAATCGATCGTGCAGCGCGCGCAGTCGACCACCGAATCGACCGATCCCAAGACCATCATCCTCGTCACCCACGCGACGATGGAAGATTCGGTCCGCAAGGCCGTCGCCTCCATCAAGGGCGAAGGCTATCTCGTCGGCGAACCGCAGGTGATCCGCATCGAGCGTCCGAAGACGGCTTGATTTCGGGCATTGTCGCGGCCTGAGCACCCCCCTCTGCCCTGCCGGGCATCTCCCCCACAAGGGGGGAGATCGGCAAGAGG
>CBFGOD010000664.1:0-1753 GCA_965650295.1 uncultured Shinella sp.
CGGCGAACGAGGACGACCCGGCTCTGGCCGAGGCCTTTGCGACGGTGCTCGACATTGCCGACGATACCGGCCTGGAAAAACTGATCTCCGACATCGTCGCCGCGCGCGGGCCGATCCGCAGCTTCATCGACGACGCGGACAAGGCCGGCGGCGTGGCCACCATGCTAAGACGGGAAACCGGTTTAGCGGCGACGGAAACCGCCGACACCATCCTTGCCGCCTTCTGGCCGCTCGATGGCCTTTCGGGCACGACGCTGGAGGCCTATCTTTCGGCGGCGGAAACGCTCGGCAGCGAGACGGTGAAAAAATCGGCCGCCGGCCTGCGCGGCCTGATCCGGCTCACGGATGCGGAGGCGCGCCGTGCGGCCTTGCACAAGCTGTTCTTCACCGACAGCGGCAGTCCGCGAAAGATCGACAATGCCTTCTTCTCCGCCGCGCTGAAAAAACAGTTTCCGCAGTTCGAAGACGCGCTGATCGCAGCGCAAGAGCATGTCGTGGCCTGCACGGAGCGGCTGCGGCGCCTGCGCATGGTGGAGGCGACGCTGGCGGCGCTCACCATCGCCGAACGGCTGATCGGCGATTACGAGGACCTGAAGCGCGCGCGCAGCCTGCTCGATTTCGACGACCTGATCGACCGCACCGCGACTCTGCTCACCCGCGAGCGGGTCAGCGCCTGGGTGCATTACAAGCTCGACCAGGGCATCGACCACATCCTCGTCGACGAGGCGCAGGACACCAGTCCGCGGCAATGGCAGATCGTGAAGGCGCTGACCGACGATTTCTTTGCCGGCGAAACGGCGCGGCGGGTCGAGCGCACGATCTTCGCGGTGGGCGATGAAAAGCAGTCGATCTACTCCTTCCAGGGCGCGCGGCCGGAACGTTTTGCCGAAGAAGGCCGCGCGGTTTCCCGGCGCACGCAGATGGCGGAGGCGGCGTTTAGCCCGATCCGGCTGCTGCTCTCCTTCCGTTCGACGCGCGACGTGCTCTCGGCCGTCGACCAGGTGTTTCTCAACCCCGCCAATGCACGCGGCCTGTCGCCCGATGGTGACGAGATCGTGCATGCCTCCAACCGCGGGCGTGAACCCGGTGCCGTCGATGTCTGGGAGGTGATCGCCGCGCCGCCCGGTCTCGACGAAGAGGACTGGACAGCGCCCTTCGATGCGGTGGCCGAGGAAGCGCCGATCAATGTGCTGGCGCGGCGCATCGCCGATACGCTTGCCCTATGGATCGGCCGCGAGACAGTGACGGAAAAGGGCAAGGCGCGGCCGATGGCGGCAGGCGACGTGATCGTGCTGGTGCGCAAGCGCGACGCCTTCGTCAATGCGCTGACCCGCACGCTGAAACAGCGCCACAATCTGCCCGTCGCCGGCGCCGACCGGTTGGTGCTGACCAAGCATATCGCCGTGCAGGACCTGATGGCGCTCGGCCGCTTCGCCGTGCTGCCGGAAGACGATCTTTCGCTGGCTGCGCTGATGAAGAGCCCGCTTTTCGGCCTGAGCGAGGAGACCGTGTTCGAGCTCGCCGCCCGGCGCGACGAGCGGCAGAGCCTCTGGATGCGGCTGCGGGAGATGGCGCAAACCAATGCGGCGCTGGAACCAGTCGTTCGCCGCCTTTCAGACCTCATCGGCCAGGCGCGCGAACAATCCGTGCATGATTTTTATGCGCGCATTTTGGGTGCCGGCGGCGGGCGGCGGGCATTCCTCGCCCGGCTCGGGGCGGAAGCGGGCGAGATCATCGACGAATTCCTGACCTT
>CBFGOD010000665.1:0-1740 GCA_965650295.1 uncultured Shinella sp.
GATGCCCGGCAGGGCAGAGGGGGGTAGCCGCTGGCGGGACTTTCCTTATCCACGCTTCGCCAGATACCGCGCCACATCCATCGCGAAATAGGTGAGGATGCCGTCGCAGCCGGCGCGCTTGAAGGCGAGCAGCGTTTCCAGCATCACGCGTTCGCCGTCGATCCAGCCGTTCATCGCGGCGGCCTTGATCTGGCTGTATTCGCCGGAGACCTGATAGGCGAAGACGGGCAGGCCGAAGGCCTCCTTCATGCGCCAACAGATGTCGAGATAGGGCAGGCCGGGCTTGACCATCAGCATGTCGGCGCCTTCCTCGACGTCGAGGGCCGCGTCGCGGATCGCCTCGGTGCCGTTGGCGGGGTCGATGTAATAGGTCTTCTTGTCGCCCTTCAGCAGGCCGCCGGTGCCGATCGCGTCGCGATAGGGGCCATAGAAGGCGGAAGCGAATTTGGTGGCGTAGGACATGATGCCGACATTCTGATGCCCGGCGGCATCCAGCGCATGGCGAATGGCGCCAATGCGGCCGTCCATCATTTCCGAGGGCGCGATGATGTCGGAGCCGGCATCGGCCTGGAGCACGGCGGCCTTCGCCACCAGATCTACCGTCTCGTCATTGACGATGACATCGCCGCGCAGCACGCCATCATGGCCGTGGCTGGTAAATGGATCGAGCGCGACATCGGTGATGACGCCGATATTGGGCACGGCTTTCTTGATGGCGCGCGTCGCCTCGTTGATGAGGTTGTTCGCCACGAGACAGTGCGAACCGGTTTCGTCGCGAAGATTCATCTCGATATTCGGGAAGGTGGCGATGGCGGGAATGCCGAGATCGGCGGCTTCCTTCGCCGCTTCCACCAGCTTGTCGATGCTCATGCGGTTGACGCCCGGCATGGCGGCGACGGGATCCACGACATTCTCGCCGGGCACGACGAAGACCGGCCAGATGAGATCGTCCACCGTCAGGCGATTTTCCTGCACGAGGCGGCGTGTCCAGTCGGCCTTCCGGTTGCGCCGCATGCGGCGGCCGCCGGTGATATCGTCGACAATGTGCCTGCTGCCGGTCATGATGCCATTTCCCTTACGCGATCTGATCTGCGCCTCATATCACGCTCGATCCGGCAATCAAATCGCGAGCGGTGAGGGCGGCTGCGGCATATGGCCGTGCACGATGGCACCAGCGGCCTTTATGCGGGCCGATCTTACCCTTACTGTCCGCGCATGGTTGCTGATTCTGCCAAAGGCCCGAGGCCAAGCCTGACCGAAACACTGTTCGTGCTGTTCCTGCGGCTCGCGGCGGTGGGATCGCTGTGGTTTGCGCTTCAGTACTGGGCGATGCTGACCGGCTTCTCCTTCAATGGGCAGGGCCGGTTCGATCTGTTGCCGCCGGCCTGGAAGGCGGCCTATACGGCGCTCGCCGTGCTGTTCCCCGTGGCGGCTGTCGGGCTGTGGCTTCTCGTCTCCTGGGGACCGGTCATCTGGCTGGTCGCGGCGGCGACGGAAGTGGCCATGCACGAGGTCTATCCCTCGATTTTCGGCATCGACCGGATGCTGGTTCTCCTGCATGTCGCGATCGCCGTTCTCTTCGTGCTTTTCCGCATCGCGCTCTTCATTCAGCGCCGCAAGCAGGCCCGTTCGGTAAGAACTGATTCACCCTGAGACAGGGTCGCCCTTCGGTAAGGCGCTGTTAAGGCTGCGGTTTAAGTAGAATTTTAGATGCATTCGTTAGGTTCTCACTCAAGGCGG
>CBFGOD010000666.1:0-1729 GCA_965650295.1 uncultured Shinella sp.
CTGACCGCGCTCATCACCTTCCGTCGCAATGCCGACAAATCCCTGCCGGCGAGCCACATCGTCGAGGTGGTCTTCTCGCTGCCGGAAAACTTCGAGGGCGGCGGCATCGAAAGTGTGCAGCGCGTGGCGATGAAGCGGACCGAGCAGGATCGCGGCGATGTGCTGATCGCGGTGCCCGCGAAGATCACCGACGATTTCTACATGATCGCGCTCAACGACTTCCCCGAGGCGATCGCCAAGAACACCGAACTGCTGCGCACCCGCAGCTGGGTCGATATTCCGATCACCTACCGCAATGGTCGCCGCGCGCTGATCACCCTCGACAAGGGTGCGGCCGGCTCCGAAGCCTTCGACAAGGTGATGAAGGCCTGGTCGACGGCGAGTACGCAGTAAGAAACGATACGCAAGGAAAAGGCCCGGCAGCGATGCCGGGCCTTCTTGTTTTCAGGGCTTTTGCCGAGGCTTACGCGTCTTCGATGACGCGCACCGCGCGGGCCTGTTCGGCCGCGAATTTCTGTACGGCTTCCTGCACCTTTTCAAAGGCGCGGACCTCGATCTGGCGAACGCGCTCGCGGCTGATATCGAACTCGGAGGAGAGTTCTTCCAGCGTGACCGGATCTTCGGCGAGGCGGCGGGCCTCGAAGATGCGGCGTTCGCGGTCGTTCAGCACGCCCATGGCGCGGGCCAGCATGGCGCGGCGCGTGTCGAGCTCGTCCTGCTCGATCAGCGTCTGCTCCTGGCTGTCATGGTCGTCGACGAGCCAATCCTGCCACTGGCCGGATTCGCCTTCGCCGGCCTTGATCGGCGCGTTCAGCGAGGCATCGCCCGAGAGACGGCGGTTCATCGAAACGACTTCGTCCTCGGAAACCTTGAGCTTGGTCGCGATTTCCTTGACCTGATCGGGCTTGAGGTCGCCGTCGTCGATGGCCTGGATCTTGCTCTTCATGCGTCGCAGGTTGAAGAAGAGGCGCTTCTGGTTGGCCGTCGTGCCCATCTTCACAAGCGACCACGAGCGCAGGATATACTCCTGGATCGAGGCCTTGATCCACCACATGGCATAGGTCGCAAGGCGGAAGCCGCGCTCCGGGTCGAACTTCTTGACGGCCTGCATCAGGCCGACATTGCCCTCGGAGACGACTTCGCCGATCGGCAGGCCGTAGCCGCGATAGCCCATGGCGATCTTCGCCACGAGGCGCAGATGGCTGGTGACGAGTTCGTGGGCGGCGGTACGGTCGCCGTGCTCCTGGTAACGCTTGGCGAGCATGTATTCCTGCTGCGGCTCAAGCATCGGAAATTTGCGGATTTCATCGAGATAGCGGTTGAGACCACCTTCTCCAGCCGTGATCGACGGCAGCGTATTGCGGGCCATTCAGCACCCCTTTCTGAGTAGGCTTCCATATCGGCAAGCCTTGGTACGGAGCTTGATCCTGAAGACCGGATCCCCGTCAGCAACCATGCTCCCCGCGGGGTATGGCGGCCCCACTGATCATACAGATAGGTATGGCGAAACCATGGTTCAAGGCGCCGCGGACTTCACGGCTGCGTGAAGGCGGGGGGACAAAATGGCTTTTGCGACACTTTGCTAAAATGGGAATCCATACGCGGAAATCAAGAGTCCGAAGCCTTGTCGATGGACCGGAAGGCCTCGATCAGCTTTTCCATGTCCTTGGCCGGCGGGCTTTCGAAACGCATGGTCTCGCCGGTCGAGGGATGCTCGAACTGCAGCAGG
>CBFGOD010000667.1:0-1727 GCA_965650295.1 uncultured Shinella sp.
CTCGAATGGCTGCGTCCGGCGATGAAGAAATGCGCCGAACTCGGCGTCGTCGTCCTCATCCACACCGGCGACGGCCCGTACACGATCCCGACGATGTTCTACCCGATCATCCGCGAGTTCCCGATGGTCAATTTCATCATCGGTCACTTCGGCATCCAGACGGGCGGCAACTACTCGTTCGAATCCTTCTGGATGGCGATGGATACGCCGAACGTCTATTGCGAATCCGGCTGGTGCTTCCAGTCGCGCATCGTGGAGTTCGCCCAGCAGCTGCCGAAGAACAAGATCGTCTTCGGCACGGACAGCCCGCCGAACGATCCGGGCATGTGGCTGCGCGAGCTGGAAGTGCTCTGCAAGGATCCGCCGCACGGCATCAACCTCTCCGAGGACGATCTGGAAGGCTATCTCGGCAACAACATCGCCAAGCTCGTCGGCATCGACCCGTCGCCGCCGCCGCGCAATCTGCAGGACGCCCAGGCGCGCCTGACGGACAGCTATGCCGGCGTCGACCGCGCCACCGGCAAGCACCTGCTGCAGCCGGCCTGACGAATGACGCCCGCCGTCGAAAGGCGGCGGGTTTTGCCTATCGGGCGGCCGGAAGCGCCGCCAACCCCGAACACCGAGGCCGAGAGATGAGCCAGTACCACAAACAAGACGTCCGCCGTTTCCTGGCCGATTACCAGGCCGAGCATCCCGAGGACGTCATCACCATCGACCGGCCGGTCTCTGATGATCAGGACGCCACGGCGCTGATCTGGAATCTCGCGGACAAGGGCCAGCACCAGATGCTGCACCTGAAGAATGTCAGCGGCATCGGCGCTGAAGTCGTCTGCAACATTTTTGCATCGCGCGATCGCATCGCCCGTCTGCTCGGCTCGACCGCCGACAAGTTGCACGAGGCCTATCAGGCCCGCTCCAACAAGCCGTTCACGCCGGAGCTGCTGGAAAGCGGCCCGATCACCGAGGAGATCATCTCTGGCGACGATGTTGACCTCAACTCGCTGCCGATGCTGAAGCATTTCGATACGGATCGCGCGAAATACATCACCTCTGGCATCATCATCGGCGAGCACCCGGAAACCGGCGCGGGCAATCTCAGCTACCACCGGGCGATGATCCATTCGAAGAATTCGCTGGCGACGTCGCTGCATTCGCGCGGCCATCTCTGGCGCTTGATGAACATGGCCAAGGAGAAGGGCAAGCCGATGCCGGTCGCCATGGTGATCGGCGGCCATCCGCTGTTCATGATCGCCGCCTCAGCCCGCCTTGTCTTCGGTGAGGACGAGCGCGATGTCGCCGGCGGCCTGATGGGCGAACCCCTGCAGGTCGTGCGCACGCCGAAATACGGTATCCGTGTTCCCGCCCATGCCGAGATCGTGCTGGAAGGCGTGATCGATCCCGAGGCGCATGTCGAAGAGGGGCCGTTCGGCGAGTTCACCGGCTATTCCTCCGACCGCTCGACCAACAACCTTTTCACCGTCGAGACCATCATGCGCCGGCGCGATGCCATGCTCGTCTCCGTCGCGGGTGGCAATTCGGCTGAACACCTGAACCTCGGCCGCGTGCCGCGCGAAGCCGAGGTGGTGGAGAAACTGAAAGCCCGCTTCCCCTCGATCACCGCTGTGCACTACCCGTCGTCGGGGACCCATTTCCACGCCTATATCGCGATGAACCAGACCCGCGAGGGCGAGGCGCGGCAGGTCATGCTCGGCCTGCTTGGCTGGGAC
>CBFGOD010000668.1:0-1725 GCA_965650295.1 uncultured Shinella sp.
CTATTTCCTATATATCGGCTCGCCCGCCTCGAAGGAAAATGACGATCCTCCCGCAGGGTGTCAACGCCGAAACGCTGGCCGGCGCGATGGCCAAGGCCTATGAGAACAATCCGGACCTGAATGCCGCCCGTGCCTCGTTGCGCGCCATCGACGAGAACGTCACCATCGCCAAGGCGGGCTACCGGCCGCGTGTCAGCGCGGTATCGGAATATGAGGTCACGGGCATTCGGCGCGACAAATCACCCTTCCCGGGGATGTCTCGAGAGTCGAAGCAACTTACCTCCAGTCACGGCATCACCGTCACCCAGCAGATTTTCGATGGCTTCCAGACGTTGAACCGCGTGAAAGCGGCGGAGCTGAACGTTCTGGCAAGCCGCGAGCAACTGCGTGCCAACGAAATCTCCATCCTGCTGGCGGCCGTCGAATCCTACACCAATATCGCCCGCGACCAGCAGGTCGTCGCCATCCGCAAGCAGAACCTCGCGTTCCTGCGTGAACAGCTCAAGGCCGAGAACGCGCGCCTCGATGTCGGGGAAGGCACGCGCACGGACGTGAGCCTCGCCGAGGCCGAGCTTGCTGCCGCCAAGGCCCTGCTGACGGCGGCTGTTTCCCAGCTCAAGCAGAGCGAGGCGGCCTATGTGCAGATCGTCGGCGTCGCACCGTCGGGAATTAAGCAGCCCTCCGCCGCAAAGAAGGCGATGCCGGCGTCGCTCGATGCCGCAGTCGCGATGGGCTATCAGGAAAATCCGACCATTCTTTCGGCCATGCGCAGCGCCGATGCGGCCGGCTACAATGTGCGGGTGGCCGAAGGCACGATGTTGCCGGGCGTTTCGCTGCAAGGTGATCTTTACAAGTCCGTGAACGATGCGGCCGGGCCGGCCGACAATCTGACCGGTTCGCTCTCGGCCCGTGTCGTGGTTCCGCTCTATCAGGGCGGCGCCGAATACGGCCAGATCCGCCAGGCCAAGGAACAACTTGGTCAGAGGCAGATCCTCATCGATTCCGCGCGCCTGGAAGTCCAGCGCACCATCGTGTCCGCCCATGCGCAGTATGAGGCGTCGGTCGCCGCCATTTCGGCGATCCGTCAGCAGATCGACGCCGCCAACATGGCGCTGGCCGGCGTCGTGGAAGAGCGCAATGTCGGCCAGCGTACGACGCTCGACGTGCTGAATGCCCAGCAGAACGTTCTCGATGCGAAGGAAAGCCTCGTCGCCTCGCAGCGCGATGCCGTCGTCGCCAGCTATTCGCTGATCGCGGCCATGGGCGCGTTGACGGTGCGCAGCCAGGGGCTGGAGGTCACCGAATACCGCGCCGAGCGCCATTACGAGAAGGTCAAGGACAAGTGGTTCGGCCTTCGCACGGTCGACAGCGACTGAACGACGGCGGCCTTGCCCTTGTAGGGGCAAACAAATCTGTGCATCACTCTTAACACATGATTCGCGGCGATTTAGTTCGCCGCCGAACTCGCCTAGGGTTTTGCGGATGTCCGGCAGGTCTTGGTGCCATGCCGCAGACGCCGCAGAGAACGGGGATAGAAATGGCTCAGCCAAGTGTAGCGCGTGAACCGTCCATGGATGAGATCCTGGCGTCCATCCGCAAGATCATCGAGAACAACGAAGCCCAGCCGGATTTTGCTGCCGACGCGCAGGAGGACGAAGGGTTCGACATCTCGACCGAAAGCGATACCAGCCTTCTCGATCATCCCTCCGTCGTGGAGCAGTTCCA
>CBFGOD010000669.1:0-1723 GCA_965650295.1 uncultured Shinella sp.
GATGGCCTCCGTCTCCTCGATGGAAAACATCAGCGGCGGCAGGTCGAAGCCGGGGCGCAGGATATAGCCGATGCCGCGCTCGCCCTCGACGGGCACGCGCATCGCCTGCAGGGCCACGATATCGCGATAGATCGAGCGCACCGTCACCTCCAACCGGGCGGCGATCTCGGCGGCGGTAACGGGCAAGCGGGCCAGCCGCAAAATCTGAATGATCTCGAACAGCCGCGAGGCCTTGCGCATCGGTTTCCCCATCACAACTGACACATCCCTGTCAGTTGCCCTTCGCTATAGCACGCCCCAAGCGCTTGAAACAAAAGGCAGCATAGGGCCGCCGCGCAGAAATCGGCAATGGACAACTGACATGACCTACGGCGAAAACCTCTGGCTCTTCTTCCTGCTCGTCTCGGGCATCATCATTGTGCCGGGCATGGACATGGTCTTCGTCATGGCAAGCTCCCTGTCGGGCGGGCGCAAGGCCGGGCTTTCGGCGACCTTCGGCATCATGGCGGGCGGGCTGGTGCACACGCTCTACGCCGCGCTCGGCGTCGGCGTGCTGCTGCATTTCGCGCCGCAGCTCTTCAATGCGCTGCTGGTCGCAGGCGCGCTCTATGTCGCCTGGATCGGCTGGCAGCTGTTTCGAAGCTCCATCGTCATCGATGCCGTCGACGGCATCGACCGACGCGGCCTCGTCACCCGCTTCCGCCAGGGTGCGCTGACGAGCCTGATGAACCCCAAGGCCTATCTCTTCATGCTCGCCGTCTTCCCGCAGTTCCTGCGCCCGGAATTCGGCCCCGTCTGGCGGCAGGCGACGATCATGCTGCTGGTGATCTGGGTGACGCAGCTTGCCGTCTATGGCGGGCTGGCGCTGGCGGCGGCCCGCAGCCGCGATGCACTGACCGGCAATCCGGCGGTCACGCGCTTCATCGGCCGGGCGGCCGGCGTGCTTCTGGTGGTCATCGCCGTCGTCACGCTGTGGCGGGGATGGGGCAGCCTTTGATCCAACAGGATTTCGGCCGTCAAAAAGATTTTACTTTCATCGGGTTCCTAAAATGCAATCATGCTGGTGCATCGTCAAATCGGCGGAGCGGACACAACCGCCCGCCAGAATCGGGAGCAATCGATGAAGTTCAAAACCTTGGCGGCCGCGGCCGCGCTTGCCGTCATCGGCGCAGGCGCCGTCGTGGCGGCGGATGAACCCCAGGTCGTCCGCCAGGAAATGATGAAGAAGGTCGGCGGCGCCATGGGCGCGCTCGCCGGCATCGCCAAAGGCGAAAAGCCCTATGATGCCGAGATCGTCAAGGCTTCGCTCACCACGATGAGCGAAGTTGCCAAGGCCTTCCCGGAACAGTTCCCGGCCGGGTCCGAAACGGGCCACGAGACGGAGGCGAGCCCCAAGATCTGGGAGCAGATGGACGACTTCAAGGCCCACGCCGCCAAGCTCGGCGCGGATGCCGATGCGGTGCTGGCAAGCCTGCCGGCCGACCAGGCGGGCGTAGCGGCCGCGCTCGGCACGATCGGCAAGAATTGCGGCGGCTGTCATGAGGTCTACCGCGTCAAGAAATAAGCGGTAGACCGGACCATCCCTCACCAAGACGCACACTGTCCCGGCGCCGGCCGTCGGGGCGGTGTCTTTGCGTTCCGGCGCGGCCGGAGGCGGATTTCGGATCAGCGAGAGGAAAACGGCGCATGGCTCTCAAGAAACTCATCGGCGGCATCGTCGTGC
>CBFGOD010000670.1:0-1720 GCA_965650295.1 uncultured Shinella sp.
CCTACTACGTGCTGCGTGCCGTCGGCGGTGGGCTGTTCCTGCTGGGCGCACTCATCATGGCCTACAACGTGACCATGACAATCCTCGGCTACCAGCGTGACGAGGCCCCGATCCCGGGTGCCGCGCCCGCGCTCCAGCCGGCCGAATAGGAGGGGACACGATGTCCATTCTTGATAAACACGCCATCCTCGAACGCAATGCGACGCTCCTTCTCGTCGGCTCGCTGCTCGTGGTCTCCATCGGCGGCATCGTCGAGATCGCCCCGCTGTTCTACCTGGAAAACACCATCGAGAAGGTGGAGGGCATGCGGCCTTACTCGCCGCTCGAACTCGCCGGCCGCGACATCTATGTCCGCGAGGGCTGTTACGTCTGTCATAGCCAGATGATCCGCCCCTTCCGCGACGAGGTGGAGCGCTACGGGCATTATTCACTGGCGGCGGAGTCGATGTACGACCATCCGTTCCAGTGGGGCTCGAAGCGCACGGGGCCGGACCTCGCCCGCGTCGGCGATCGCTACTCGAACGAGTGGCACGTCCAGCATCTGGTCGAGCCGCGCTCGGTCGTGCCGGAATCGGTGATGCCGAGCTACGCTTTCCTCAAGGAAACGCCGCTCGAGGTGAAGAACGTCTCGATGCATCTATCGGCCAGCCGCGCCGTCGGCGTGCCCTATACGGACGAGATGCTCGAAAACGCCGAGGCCGACATGAAGGCGCAGGCCGATCCGAATGCCGATACGTCAGGCATCGAGGGCCGCTACCCGAAGGCCAAGCTCGGCGATTTCGACGGTGACCCGACGAAGCTCACCGAAATGGACGCGCTCGTCGCCTATCTGCAAATGCTCGGCACGCTGGTGGATTTCTCCACCTATGACGATGCCGCCGGTTATCGCTGAGGAGGCCGCTCATGGAAACCTATACCGCCATGCGCCACTTCGCAGACAGCTGGGGCCTTCTCGGCATGACGCTGTTCTTTCTGGCCGTCGTCGTCTTCACCCTTCGCCCCGGTGGCCGCAAGGCCGCCGAACGGGCCGCTGAAATCCCTCTCAAGGAGGACTGATCATGGCCGAGAAACACATTGACGAAATCTCGGGCGTCGAAACCACCGGCCACGAATGGGACGGCATCCGCGAGCTGAACAACCCGATGCCGCGCTGGTGGGTCTGGACGTTCTACATGACGATCCTCTGGGCCATCGGCTACACTATCGCCTTTCCGGCCTGGCCGCTGATCTCGGATACCACGAAGGGCATGCTCGGCTGGTCGAGCCGCGCCAATATCGCGACGGAACTCGCCGAGGCCAAGCAGGCCCAGTCGGCCTTCACCGACCGCATCGCCAAATCCTCGTTGCAGGAAATCCTGGCCGATCCGCAGCTCTCGCAATTCGCGATCTCGGGCGGCGCCTCGGCCTTCAAGGTCAACTGTGCGCAGTGCCATGGCTCGGGTGCGGCGGGCGGTCCGGGTTTCCCGAACCTCAACGACGACGATTGGGTCTGGGGCGGCACGGTGGATGATATCTATCAGACCATCGCCCACGGCATCCGCCACCCCGGCGACGAGGAAACGCGCACCTCGGAAATGCCGGCCTTCGGCGATATCCTCGAGCCCGACCAGATCAAGCAGGTCGCCGCCTATGTCGTCAGCCTGACCGGCACGCCGTCGGATGTCGCCCTCGTCGAACCCGGCAAACAGGTTTTTGCCGACAATTGCGCGGCCTGCCACGG
>CBFGOD010000671.1:0-1703 GCA_965650295.1 uncultured Shinella sp.
CTTCCCGGCCGTTTACCGGCCTTCGCGATACCAGGTGGCGGAGAAGGCGAGGAGAAGCAGGCCGACACCGGCAAAGCCGGCGAAAAGCGGCAGCGTGTTGATACCCTTCAGCACGGTCTCGTCCGTCATGCGCAACGACAGCCTGTTCTCGTCCACCGTGCGGACCTGGCCGGAAACCGGCAGGAGCGGCGGCAGCGAGACGGTGTTGCCGTTCTCGTCCACCAGCCGGCGCACGGTGCCCTTGGTGGCGTCGGCGAGCGGCTTCAGGGTCTCGGTCGTCGAGATGGTCGCCTTGAATTCCGGCGCATCGACCGCGCCGACATGCACCAAGGCATTGAGATCATCATTGGTGATTTCGTAGAGGCCCGTCTCGGTCGTCGGGATTTCCGCGCGGTAGAGGCCGGGCTCGGCCTCCGTGAGCTTCACCTGCTCCGTCTTGCCGGAGGGCAGCTTCAGCGTGGCCTCGCCGGGTGCGTCACCGATCGTCTGGCGGTTGATCTGCAGGGTGCGGCCGAAGGTGCGGGCCGTCAGCGCCTCTTCCTCCAGCGCCGGTTCCTGCATCAGCCAGTGGGCGGTGCGCCGGTAGAGCGAGACATGCGGGCCGCCGCCTTCGAAACCGCGCGCCCAGAGCCAGCCCTGGTCGGAAAGCAGCATGGCGACGCGGCCCTTGCCGGCACGGTTCAGCACCAGAAGCGGCTTGCCGTCATTGGCCTCCATCACGACATTGCCCTGCGGGCGCTGCACATCGACGGTGCGGAACCAGCGGCCCCAATGCGGCGGCTCCGAATCGGCCCCTTCGAGGCCGCGCGTGACGGGGTGTTTCTTGCCCTGCTCGGACAGCCGCGGATAGAAGGGCTCGACATTCATCTCGCCGGTCGGGTTGGCGGGCAGCACGACGGAGAGCGGCGTGCCGGCAATCGAATCGTTACCCGCATGTTCCGGCCCCGCCGCGATCAGCAGTGCGCCGCCGTTTTCGACATATTGCGCGATGTTGTCGTAATAGAGGATCGGCAGCACGCCGCGGTGCTGATAGCGGTCGAAGATGATCAGGTCGAACTCGTTGATCTTATCGACGAAGAGCTCGCGCGTTGGGAAGGCGATCAGCGAGAGTTCGTTGATCGGCGTGCCATCCTGCTTTTCCGGCGGGCGCAGGATGGTGAAATGCACGAGGTCGATGGCGGTGTCGGACTTCAGCAGATTGCGCCAGGCCCGCTCGCCGGCATGCGGCTCGCCGGAGACGAGCAGCACGCGCAGGTTTTCGCGGATGCCTTCGATGACATGGACGGCGCGGTTGTTGGCCGTCGTGATCTCGCCGGTGACCGGCTCGACCTCGAATTCGAGGATATTGTTGCCGCCGCGCGGCACGGTGAAGCCGAGCGGCTGCTCGGTGCCGGGCTCGGTGATCTCGGAGGCGATCTCGTTGCCGTTGAGGCGCACGGTCACGCGGGCGGTGCCGCCAGGGCCTGCACCATCGTCTACCACGCGGAATTTCAGCTCCTGCGGCTCACCGACGATGCCGAAACGCGGGGCGCTGACCACCTCGATGCGGCGGTCGAATTCATCCGGCCGGCCGGTGACGAGGGCATGGACGGGTGCGTCGAAGCTGGAGAAGGCGCCGGCGTCCGGAATGTCATGCACCTGGCCGTCGGTGATGAAGATCGCGCCGCCGACGCGCGAGCGCGGCACGTCGGCAATCGCCGAGT
>CBFGOD010000672.1:0-1702 GCA_965650295.1 uncultured Shinella sp.
GCGAGGCGATATGCGCGCCGTCGACGTCGGCATCGGTCATGATGATGACGCGCTCGTAGCGAAGATCCTCCTCGCGGTACTTCGTGCGCGTGCCGCAGCCGAGCGCCTGCACCAGATCGGAGATCAGCTGGTTGGCACCGAGCTTTTCGCGGCCGGCACTGGCGACGTTGAGGATCTTTCCGCGCAGCGGCAGGATCGCCTGGTTGGAGCGGTTGCGCGCCTGCTTGGCCGAGCCGCCGGCCGAATCACCCTCGACGATGAAGAGTTCGGCACCCTCGGCGGAGTTCTGCGAGCAGTCGGCCAGCTTGCCGGGCAGGCGCAGCTTGCGCACGGCCGTCTTGCGGGAGACTTCCTTCTCCTTGCGGCGGCGCATGCGCTCTTCCGCGCGCTCGATCACCCATTCGAGCAGCTTTGCCGCCTCGGCCGGATTGTCGGCGAGATAGTGGTCGAAGGGGTCGCGCAGCGCGTTTTCGACGATGCGCTGGGCCTCGACGGAGGCGAGCTTGTCCTTGGTCTGGCCGACGAATTCCGGCTCGCGAATGAAGACCGAGAGCATGCCGACCGCCGAGATCATCACGTCGTCGGTGGTGATATCCTTGGCGCGTTTGTTCTGCGTCAGTTCGGCATAGGCCTTGAGGCCCTTGGTGAGCGCGATGCGAAGACCCGCTTCGTGCGTGCCGCCATCGGCTGTCGGGATGGTGTTGCAATAGGAATGGATCAGCGAATCGCCACCGTACCAGGTGACGGCCCATTCCAGCGAGCCGTGGCCGCCGGACTTTTCGCTCTTGCCGGCAAAAATCTCGCGGGTGACGGTGTATTCCTTGCCGAGCGTCGCCTGCAGATAATCCTTCAGGCCGCCGGGGAAGTGGAAGACGGCCTTTTCCGGCGTCTCCGACCCCTCCGGCAGCAGCGACGGATCACAGCTCCAGCGGATTTCGACGCCGCCGAACAGATAGGCCTTCGAGCGGGCCATGCGGAACACACGGGCCGGATCGAAACGGGCATGCGCGCCAAAGATCTCCGGGTCGGGATGGAAGCGCACCTTGGTGCCGCGGCGGTTGTGCACGTCGCCGAGTTCTTCGAGCCCGCCGACCGGCTTGCCGCGAGAAAACCGCTGGCGATAGAGCTTCTTGTTGCGCGCGACCTCGACTTCGAGCTCGTCGGAGAGCGCGTTGACGACGGAGACGCCGACGCCGTGCAGACCGCCGGAGGTCTCATAGGCCTTGCCGTCGAACTTGCCGCCGGCATGCAGCACCGTGAGGATGACTTCGAGCGTGGACTTGCCCGGCATCTGCGGGTGGTTTTCCACCGGGATGCCGCGACCGTTGTCGGTGACGGTCAGAAAGCCCTCGGCGTCGAGATTGACGTCGATGAAGTTGGCGTGGCCGGCCACGGCCTCGTCCATCGAGTTGTCGATGACTTCGGCGAAGAGGTGGTGCAGCGCCTTCTCGTCCGTGCCGCCGATATACATGCCCGGGCGCATGCGCACCGGCTCGAGGCCTTCGAGAACGCGGATCGCCGAGGCGTCGTAGCCGCCGGAGCCTTCGCTCAGCGGCGGGCGCGCTTCGCGGGCCGGCTCGGGCGCTGCGGCAACGGGCTTTTCAACCGGCTTGGCCGGCTGGCGCTCGGGCTCGGAAGGCATGTTGGCGAAGAGGTCGTTGTTGTCGTCTTGCATGGGCCGTTCAGAGTTTGTTCCGTTTGC
>CBFGOD010000673.1:0-1684 GCA_965650295.1 uncultured Shinella sp.
CACAGCTTGCAGGCGATGCAGCGCTCTTCACCGTTCGGGTAACGGCGCAGCGCATGCTCGCCACGGAAGCGCGGAGAAACCGGGCCCTTTTCGAAGGGATAGTTCACCGTCGCCTTCGGGCGGAAGAAGTAGCGCATCGACAGGAAGAACGCGCCGACGAATTCCTTGAGGAACAGCGAGTTTACGGCTTGTGAGAGACTAGCCATTTCAAGCTCCAATGCTGCTGTTGTTCCGGGCGGTCATGCGGACCAGCCCGTGAGCTTCAGCACGAATGCAACGATGACCACCATGGCGAGCGACAGGGGAAGGAAGACCTTCCAGCCGAGACGCATGAGCTGGTCGTAGCGGTAGCGCGGCACGAAAGCCTTCACCATCGCGAACATGAAGAAGACGAAGGAGGCTTTCAGCACAAACCAGATGATGCCGGGGACCCAGTTGAGGAACCAGACGTCGACCGGGGGCAGCCAGCCGCCGAGGAAGAGGATCGTCGTCAGCGCGCACATCAGGCAGATGGCGGCATATTCGCCGAGCATGAACATCATGTACGGGGTCGAGCCGTACTCGACCATGAAGCCGGCGACGAGTTCGGATTCCGCTTCCGGAAGGTCGAAGGGCGGGCGGTTCGTCTCGGCAAGCGCCGAGATGAAGAAGATGATGAACATCGGGAACAGCGCCAGCCAGTGCCAGTCGAGGAACGACGGCGGCAGGCCGAGGCGCGTGCCGAGACCATCGCTCTGCGACATCACGATATCCGTCAGGTTCAGCGAGCCGACGCAGAGCAGCACGGTGACGATGACGAAGCCGATCGACACTTCATAGGAGACCATCTGCGCGGCGGAGCGCAGCGCGCCGAGGAACGGGTACTTCGAGTTCGAAGCCCAGCCGCCCATGATGATGCCGTACACTTCAAGCGACGAGATCGCGAAGATGTAGAGGATGCCGACATTGACGTTGGCGATGACCCAGCCATTGTTGAGCGGCACGACCGCCCAGGTGGCGAGCGCCAGCGTCACGGAGACGAGCGGGGCCAGAAGGAAGATCACCTTGTTGGCCGTCGCCGGAATGACCGGTTCCTTGAAGACGAACTTCAGAAGGTCGGCGAAGGACTGGAAGAGACCCCAGGGGCCGACGACGTTCGGGCCGCGGCGCAGCTGAACGGCAGCCCAGATCTTGCGGTCGGCCAGAAGGATGTAGGCGATGAAGACCAGAAGCGCGACGAGCAGCAGCAGCGACTGCGCCACCATGATCAGGCCGGGCCAAACGTAGGTCGAAATGAAAGCGTCCATAACGTCTTATTCCTTCGCGCTCATTCCGCCGCGGCTTTGAAATTGTTGCGGGCAAGCGCCGAGCATTCGGCCATGACCGCGGAGGCGCGCGCTATCGGGTTCGTCAAATAGAAGTCTTTGATCGGAGACGCAAACCCGGAATTCGCCATCGTCCCGCCTTTTTTCGCAAGGGCCGAGAGATCGGCGATTTCGCCCGATACAATCTCGTCGATCGCCGCGAAATGCGGGTGTACGGCATAGAGTTTTGCGCGCAGCTGGAGGAGCGAATCAAACGGCAGCTTGCTTCCGAGCACGTCGGAAAGCGCACGCAGGATCGCCCAGTCCTCGCGGGCATCGCCCGGTGCGAAGCCGGCGCGGTTGCCCATCTGGACGCGGCCTTCGGTATTGACCCAGGTGCC
>CBFGOD010000674.1:0-1679 GCA_965650295.1 uncultured Shinella sp.
CGTGGCGTCGCCGCCGTAGCACTTGGCGGTGACGTCCTTGCGCAGCGCCGAGATGGTTTCGCGGGCGATGACGTTGCCGCCGATGGCGGCCTGGATCGGGATCTTGAACATGTGCTTCGGGATCAGCTCCTTGAGCTTCTCGCACATGTCGCGGCCGCGTTTCTCGGCCGCCATGCGGTGCACCATCATGGAGAGCGCATCGACCGGCTCGCCGTTGACGAGGATCGACATCTTCACCAGATGGCCTTCCTTGTGGTCGGTGATCTGGTAGTCGAAGGAGGCGTAGCCCTTGGAGATCGACTTCAGGCGGTCGTAGAAATCGAAGACGACTTCGTTGAGCGGCAGGTCATAGGTCAGCATGGCGCGCGTGCCGACATAGGTCAGCTCGATCTGGATGCCGCGGCGGTCCTGGCAAAGCTTCAGGATGCCGCCGAGATAATCGTCCGGCGTCAGGATCGTCGCGCGGATCCACGGCTCGTGGACTTCCGAAATCTTGACGACGTCGGGCATGTCGGCCGGGTTGTGCAGCTCGCGCATCGTGCCGTCGGTCATGTAGAGCTGATAGACGACCGAGGGGGCCGTCGCGATCAGGTCGAGATCGAACTCGCGCTCCAGACGTTCCTGGATGATTTCGAGATGCAGCAGGCCGAGGAAGCCGCAGCGGAAGCCGAAGCCCAGCGCCGCCGACGATTCCATTTCGAAGGAGAAGGAGGCGTCGTTGAGGCGGAGCTTGCCCATGGCCGAGCGCAGGTCCTCGAAATCGGCGGCATCGACCGGGAAGAGGCCGCAGAACACCACCGGCTGGGCCGGCTTGAAGCCCGGCAGGGCCTTGGCGGTCGGGCGCTTGTCCTCGGTGATCGTATCGCCGACGCGGGTATCGGCCACTTCCTTGATCGAGGCGGTGATGAAGCCGATCTCGCCGGGGCCGAGACTGTCCATCGCGACCATTTTCGGCGTCAGCACGCCGACGCGCTCGATCGTGTATTTGGCATCCGTGCCCATCATGCGGATGGTCTGGCCCTTGCTGATGCGGCCTTCGATGACGCGCACCAGAACCATGACGCCGAGATAGGTGTCGTACCACGAGTCGACCAAGAGCGCCTTCAGGGGGGCCTTCTCGCCGCCCTCGCTCTTCGGCGCGGGCAGGCGCTGGACGATGGCTTCCAGCACATCCGGAATGCCGAGGCCGGTCTTCGCCGAGATCAGCACGGCTTCCGACGCGTCGATGCCGATGACTTCCTCGATCTGTTCCTTGATGCGGTCTGGTTCGGCCGCCGGCAGGTCGATCTTGTTGAGCACGGTGACGAGCTCGTGGTTGTTGTCGATCGCCTGATAGACGTTGGCGAGCGTCTGGGCTTCCACGCCCTGCGAGGCGTCGACGACCAGAAGCGAACCCTCGCAGGCCGACAGCGAGCGCGAGACTTCATAGGCGAAGTCGACGTGGCCGGGCGTGTCGATGAGGTTCAGCACATAGGTCTCGCCGTCGTTCGCCTTATAGTGCAGGCGCACGGTCTGGGCCTTGATGGTGATGCCGCGCTCGCGCTCGATATCCATCGAATCGAGGACCTGTTCCGACATCTCGCGTTCGGCAAGACCGCCGGTCGTCTGGATCAGACGGTCGGCGAGCGTCGACTTGCCGTGGTCGATATGGGCCACGATCGAGAAGTTGCGGATATGGT
>CBFGOD010000675.1:0-1672 GCA_965650295.1 uncultured Shinella sp.
TTTCCTCGACGACCATCGTCTACAAGGGTATGTTCCTCGCCTACCAGGTCGGCGCCTATTATAAGGATCTTGCCGACCCGCGCTTCGAGTCCGCCGTCGCCCTCGTGCACCAGCGGTTCTCGACCAACACCTTCCCGTCGTGGAAGCTGGCGCATCCCTACCGCATGGTCGCCCACAACGGCGAAATCAACACGCTGCGCGGCAACGTCAACTGGATGGCCGCCCGCCAGGCCTCCGTCTCCTCGCCGCTCTTTGGCGACGACATCACCAAGCTCTGGCCGATCTCCTACGAGGGCCAGTCGGATACCGCCTGTTTCGATAACGCGCTCGAGTTCCTCGTGCGCGGCGGTTACTCCATGGCGCATGCCGTCATGATGCTGATCCCCGAGGCCTGGGCCGGCAACCAGCTGATGAGCCCCGAGCGGAAGGCCTTCTACGAATACCACGCCGCGCTGATGGAGCCGTGGGACGGCCCGGCCGCCGTCGCCTTCACCGATGGCCGCCAGATCGGCGCGACGCTCGACCGCAACGGCCTGCGTCCGGCCCGTTATCTCGTCACAGATGACGACCGCGTCATCCTCGCCTCCGAAGCCGGCACGCTACCGGTCAAGGAAGAGAGCATCGTCAAGAAGTGGCGCCTCCAGCCGGGCAAGATGCTGCTCATCGACATGGAGGAAGGCCGCATCATCTCCGACGAGGAGGTGAAGTCCGCGCTTGCCGCCAAGCATCCCTATCGCGACTGGCTCAACAACACTCAGATCATTCTGGAAGACCTCGGTCCTGTCGAACCGCGTGCGCTACGCCGCGACGTCTCGCTGCGCGACCGCCAGCAGGCCTTCGGCTACACCCAGGAAGACACCAAGCTGCTCATGTCGCCGATGGCGACCACCGGGCAGGAGGCGATCGGCTCCATGGGCACGGACACGCCGATCTCGGCCATGTCCGACAAGACCAAGCTGCTCTACACCTATTTCAAGCAGAACTTCGCGCAGGTGACGAACCCGCCTATCGACCCGATCCGCGAGGAACTGGTCATGAGCCTCGTCTCCTTCATCGGACCGCGTCCGAACATTCTCGACCATGGCGGTGCGGCCAAGGCCAAGCGCATGGAAGTGCGTCAGCCGATCCTTACCAATGGCGACCTCGAGAAGATCCGCTCGATCGGCCATGTCGAGGATCTGTTCGATACCAAGACGCTCGACTTCACCTATGACGTCTCGCGCGGCGCCGAAAGCATGCCCGAAATGCTTGACCGCCTCTGTGAGCGTGCCGAGCAGGCCGTCGGCAACGGTTACAACATCATTGTGCTCTCCGACCGCCAGATCGGTCCGGACCGCGTGGCGATCCCGGCGCTGCTGGCGACCGCCGCGGTGCACCATCACCTGATCCGCAAGGGCCTGCGCACCTCCGTCGGCCTCGTCGTCGAGACCGGCGAGCCGCGTGAAGTGCACCATTTCTGCCTGCTCGCCGGTTATGGCGCAGAAGCGATCAACCCCTATCTCGCCTTCGATACGCTTACCGACATGCACAAGCGCGGCGAGTTTCCGAAGGAGGTGGACGCGGAAGAAATCGTCTACCGCTACATAAAGGCGATCGGGAAGGGCATCCTGAAGGTCATGTCCAAGATGGGCATCTCGACCTACCAGTCCTATTGCGGCGCGCAGATCTTCGA
>CBFGOD010000676.1:0-1668 GCA_965650295.1 uncultured Shinella sp.
TGCTGCTCGGCAATGCCCACGTCGAAGGTGCGCATCGGATAGGCGGCGGCGAGTTTGTCGATGCCGGTGCCGTTGGGCATGGCGGCCGTGACGCCGACGATCTTGTCGTCGAAGCCGGCTTCCTGCACCAGCGCCTCGCCGAAGACCGAGGTATAGCTCGGGGCATTCGGCTTGGCCTTGGCCTGCGTGCCGGTGATGACGTCGAAGGTGTTGACGCCGTGATATTTGTCGGCAGCGGCTTCGGCCGGCGGATAGCCCTTGCCCTTCTGCGTCACGACATGGATCAGCACCGGGCCCTTGGAATTGTCGCGCACATTGCGCAGCACGGGCAGCAGGTGCTCGAAGGAATGACCGTCGATCGGGCCGATATGGTAGAAACCCATCTCCTCGAACAGCGTGCCGCCGGTCACGTAGCCGCGCGCATGCTCGACGGCACGGGTAATCGCCCGATCGACCTTCTTGCCGAGATAGGCCGTCAGCTTCTTGCCGAGCTCGCGGAAGCCCATATAGGTGCGGCCGGAGGCGAGACGCGCGAGGTAGGCACTCATCGCGCCGGTCGGCGGTGCGATCGACATGTCGTTGTCGTTGAGGATGACGATGAGGCGCGCATCGAGCGCACCGGCATTGTTCAGCGCCTCATAGGCCATGCCGGCCGACATGGCACCGTCGCCGATGATGGCGATGACATTGCGGTTCGCGCCGGAGAGATCGGCGGCGACCGCCATGCCGAGGCCGGCGGAAATAGAGGTCGAGGAATGGGCAGCACCGAAGGGGTCGTATTCGCTCTCGGCGCGGCGGGTGAAGCCGGACAGGCCGTCTTCCTGGCGCAGCGTCCGGATACGGTCGCGCCGGCCGGTCAGGATCTTGTGCGGATAACATTGGTGGCCGACGTCGAAGATCAGCCGGTCGTCGGGTGTGTTGAAGACCTTGTGAATGGCGATGGTGAGTTCCACCACGCCAAGCCCGGCGCCGAGATGGCCGCCCGTGCGCGAGACGGCGTCGATCATTTCCGCGCGCAGCTCGCTGGCGAGCTGCGGCAGGTCACGATCGTCCACGGCCTTCAGGTCCGCGGGAATGCGGACCTTGTCGAGCAGGGGGGTGGCTGGCGTCTGTGTCACTCTCATGCCTCGTCTTCTCGCCCGCTGCCGATGCTCCCTCGCGGAGCCCGGCCCGGACATTGCGGTTCATCACCGCGCTAGCCTGTCAAATGCAGAATGCGGCGCGCGATTTCAACCGTTTCGGCAAGTCTAGAGCGTATTTCGCCGGATTGATACCACGCAATCCGACGCAGCCCCGCGTTCTCCAAGCCAAATCAGGCATTTTGCGGACGTCGCTGCCCGCAAAAGCGGCTTGTCTCTACTTCTTCTTCTTGGCGCGGGAGGCCTGATTCAGGGCGACGGCGGCGCGGATCAGCGCCTTCAGCGCGTCTTCGTCGATCACAGCTCTCTCCGGAAAATCGATGGCACGGCGCGTGTTGCCCTCGAGGCTGGAGTTGAAAAGACCGGCAGGATCCTCCAGCGACGCGCCCTTGGCAAAGGTCATCTTCACCACAGTCTTGTAGGTCTCGCCGGTGCAGAGAATGCCGTCATGCTCCCAGACGGGCACGCCGCGCCACTTCCATTCCTCGATCACCTCGGGGTCGGCTTCCTTTATCAGCGCCCGCAGCCG
>CBFGOD010000677.1:0-1668 GCA_965650295.1 uncultured Shinella sp.
CAGACAGCAGCCGTGCGACCGTCGTCTTGCCCGTGCCGGGTGGCCCCCAGAAGATCATCGAGCCGAGCGAGCCTGCCTCGATCATGCGCGAGAGCACACCATCCGGCCCGGTCAGATGTTCCTGGCCAGACACTTCGCCCAGCGTGCGGGGCCGCAGGCGATCGGCCAGCGGCCGCTTCGCCTTCATGTCCTCCGGCTCATGCGGGGCGAAGAGATCGCTCATCGGAAGAACTGGCGAATGCGCTGGCCGTCACGCTCGATCTCGACGCGCCAGATCGACGGGTCTTCGCCGGTGAGCTTGGCGAGCGTTTCGGTGGTGGTGACGGCAGTACCGTTCAGCTCGATGATGATGTCGCGCGGCTGGAGGCCGATGCGCGCGGCCGGCGAGCCGCGGTTGACTTCGGTGACCACGACGCCGTTCGTCGTGCCCTGCCCGGCCGGCATGCGCAGCTCCTCGGACACGCGCGGCGAGAGATTGGCGACGACGGCGCCGGAGAAGGGATTGCGGCCTTCGATCAGGCGTTCGTCACGCGGCGTGGTTTCCGGCGCACGATCAAGCGAGAGCGTCAGATCCTGCGGCTTGCCATTGCTGACGACCGTGATGCGCGCCGTGCCGCCGATGCCGACGGTGGTGAGGCGATAGCCGAGCGCGTCAGGATGTTCGACGGGGATGCCGTTGACGGCCGTCACGATCTGGCCCGGCTTCATGCCGGCCTTTTCCGCCGGGCTGTCGGTCTGAACCTTTGAAATCAGGGCACCGCGGGCACGGTCGAGGCCGAGCGCTTCGGCAACCTCGGAGGTCACCGCCTCGAAGGTCGCTCCGACGAAGGGGCGATCGAAGCTGGCGCTGCCATTTTCGGCGCTGGCGATGAAGGTCTTCACCAGATTGGCCGGAATGGCGAAGCCGACGCCGTTCGAGCCGCCGCCGCGCGAAAAGATCGCGGTGTTGATGCCGATCAGCTCACCATTCATGTTGATGAGCGCACCACCGGAATTGCCGGGATTGATGGCAGCGTCCGTCTGGATGAAGAAGCCGAAATCACCCGAGCGCACCTGATTGCGGGCGAGCGCGGAGACGATGCCGCTCGTCACGGTCTGGCCGACACCGAACGGGTTGCCGATGGCAAGCACGAGGTCGCCGACTTCGACCGCATCGCTGTCACCGAGCGGCAAGGTGGTGAAATCCCCCTCCGTCTTGATCTTCAGGACGGCGAGATCCACGCGCTCATCCTTCAGCACGACGGTGCTCTCATATTCGCGGCCATCGGCGAGCGCCACCTTGATGTCGCTCGCGCCCTCGATGACGTGATTGTTCGTAACCACGATGCCCTTGGCGCCCACGATGACGCCCGAGCCGAGTGAGGATTGCTTCTGGCTGCGGTTCGGCATCTGCTGGCCGAAGAATTCCTCGAAGAAGGGATCGCCGTCGAAGAGCGAGCGGCGCTCGACGACGCGCTCGGCATAGACGTTGACGACGGCGTTTTCGACCTGCTTGACGAGCGGCGCGAAGGAGAGCTGCATTTCCGTGCGCGATTGCGGCACGGTGCGCTCCTCGGCCATGGCGGGCGTCATCAGCGCCAATGCCATGGCAAGCGGGGCGGCAAGCAGAATGCGGATATGCGTCATCGATTGAGTCTCCTTCGTTTCCGCGCAACGATCAGATAGGAT
>CBFGOD010000678.1:0-1662 GCA_965650295.1 uncultured Shinella sp.
GTGGAGATCCATCCACTGGTTGACCATGAACGCCTGGCGCTCGGTCAGGCCGGCGTTGATCTCGGCGCGTTTCGCGGCAGAGAGCTTGAAATCGGCCTCTGTGAAAGGCGGGATGCGGTCCATATAAGTCTCCGTGGCTGGCAGGTCGCGCGTCGGGCGCTGGGGAACTAGCGGCGGGCAGAGAGGTCAACGGGCGGGTGCTTCCGGCTGTCCGGAAACGCCCGCCCGATAGCAGCTACTCGGCCGCGATCGACTGCGGTGCGTCCAAAGGAAACTTCGACGTATCCCATCCCTGCACCACCGGCAGGATCTTCTCGCCGAACAGCTCGATCGAGCGCATCTGCTGCTCGGGCGTGCCGATCACGAAGGGCAGGTCGCAGATACCGACGCCTATTTCGTGCAGCGCCTCGAACTTGGCGATCATCGTTTTCGGGCCGCCCACGAAATAGGGCTTCGCCACGAGGTCGACGACCGGCGGTCCACCCAGCGTCGCCGACTGCAGCTTCGCCGATTCCTCGGCTTTTATGCCGAAATGCTTCTCCAGATCCGCATAGGCCTGCTCGTCGGTTTCCGCGAGATAGGTGATACCTCGGTACAGCACATGCTCGGGCGTCGGTTCCCAGCCTTCTTTCGCGCATTCGACGCGATAGAGCTCGATCCACTTCTTCACCACCTCGGGTGGGGCGAAGGAGAAGGCGACGCCGATGCGGCGCTTGGCGGCGAACACCACCGAATCCTCGCTGTTGCCCGATCCAAAGACCGGCGGGAACGGCTTCTGCATAACCGTCGGCCAGATCGACACGTTCTTGAAGTTGTAGTTCTCGCCTTCCCAGGAGAAGGGCTTGTTCGTCTGCCAGGCCTTTAAGATCAGGTCGATGCCCTCCTGGGTCATGCCCTTGGTCTTTTCAGGCGGCGTATCATAGGTATTGTGCTCGTTTGGCGTGCCGCGCAGGAAGAGCACCTCCAGCCGTCCACCGCTCATCGAATCGAGCATCGCGATCTCTTCGGCGAGCCGCACCGGATTGTTGAGCGGCACCAGCGGCCCCAGCAGCGCGACGCGAACCTTCTTCGTGCGCTGCACGATGGCGGACGCCATAATGAGCGGATTTGGCGTCATCTGATAGGGTGCATAATGATGCTCGGAAACGCTGACCCAGTCGAAGCCCAGTTCCTCGGCCCTTTCGACCATCGCGAAATATCGCTGATAAGACCGGTAGGCGACCTGCGGATCGCAGAATTCGGGCGAAGCGGGCCAAATCTCGATGCCCGGCGCGGGACCGTCATAGCCGGTCATGCAGAGATAAGAAACCTTCATGCCATCTCCTTTGAAGCTTGGATGCTTCATAGCGGCATAGATCATGCCCCAACCTGCGGGACTAGGCAATAGCTATGCACGATATTATCACATCATGCATGATGTATCTCCGAGAAAAGAGATGGCTCCTGCGGCGCTGGGCGGCTTTTTCCCGAAAGAGGGGACTGGAATGTCCAAGGATTGTGTTCCGCCTCGATCCTTGCATCACTGGCCCGACGCCGTTAGTGCGCCGCGGACCACCCGCTGGGGGCCTCATCGATCGGGACCGGCCGCGCAGCCGGCCCGACGATGGACCGCGCAGACACCGTCAGGCGTCAGGCGGCGACCGCGACCTGCGCCGGCGTGAC
>CBFGOD010000679.1:0-1657 GCA_965650295.1 uncultured Shinella sp.
CGCAGCCTGGGCCGTATTGCCGAGCGTCTCGGCGACGACGCGGAAATCCGCGCGCTGCTGCTGGACCGCGACGACCTGCCGAGCGATGCGCGCCAGGCGCTGGTCGAGAAGATCGGCACGGCGCTCGCCGGCTTCGGCCTCATCCAGGCGGCGATCGGCGGAAACCGGGTGGAGCGCATCACGCGCGAGGCTTGCGATGTCGCGACGATCGGCATGGTCGCGGATGTGACGTCGGCGGAAATGCCTGATCTTGTGGAACACCTGCGCCTCACGGGACGCCTTACGCCGGTTTTCCTGATGCATGCGCTGTGCACCGGCCGCGTCGAATTCTTCGCGGCCGCCATCACCAATCTTTCGGGGCAGGCGGAGCGGCGGGTCCGCTCCATCCTTTCCGATGGTCGTGAAGCGGCGGTGCGCGCGCTCTATGAAACGGCGGGACTTGGCCGGGATATCAGCACGCTCTTTACTGAGGCGACCATGCTCTGGCGGCGGGAAGCCAAGGGCGGGGAAAGTGATTTCTCCGTGTCCGAACTGCTTTTGTCGCGGGCGCGCGCCGCCGGCAATTCGGCCTGCCAGTCCATGCTGGAACTGGTCGAGCGCCTGGCGATCGCCGAGCAGCGGCAGACGGCGCGCAGCTATGCGCTCATCGCGTCGCGTGAAGCGGCCTAGTCGGCGAAGCGTTTTACGACCCAGCTATAGCCGTCCTCGGCATAACGCACCGGCTTGACGACCGCGGCCTTCAGGGAGGCGGCGTCCGGAATGGCTTTCTTCACGAAATTCAGCGTGCGGGTCGCAAGGCCCTGCCGTGCTTCCGCCGTCTCGGCGGGCACGGGGATTTCGGCCTGCGTAGCGGTTTCCGCCGGCTTTGCCTCGGGGATGGGCTTGGCGACATCGGCGGTCATGCGGTCCTTGTTGCTTTCGCAGACCGCGACGATGACCGGATAGTTCTTGTCCTGATGCTTGTTGATGTAGGTTTCGGCCTGGGCGTCGCACAGCGCCACGCTATGCCAGCTCTTCGGCACCGTATCGATATAGTGGCACTGGGTCGCGCTGTCGTCGCAACCCATGATCGTCATGACGATGAGCGCAGCTTTCATGGCTGTCCTTTCCGCGTTGAACGATGCCGGTTAGAGGCGGGTATTGCCGCAAAAATAAGGCGCGGTGTCCGGCCGAAACCGCGTCAGATGTCGAGGTTGTCGGCGAAGACGGCGCGCTCCTGGATGAAGCGGAAGCGGGCTTCCGGCTTGGTGCCCATCAGGTCGTCGACGGCCGTGCGCGTGCCCTCGAAATCGACGTCGTCGATGACGACGTTGAGGATGGTGCGCTTGGCCGGGTCCATCGTCGTTTCCTTGAGCTGCGCCGGCAGCATCTCGCCGAGACCTTTGAAGCGGCCGATTTCCACCTTGCCGCGGCCATTGAACTCGGTGCGCATCAACTCCTCGCGGTGGCCGTCGTCGCGGGCGTAAAGCGTCTTGCCGCCCTGGCTGAGGCGGTAGAGCGGCGGCACGGCGAGGTAGAGATGGCCGCCGCGGATGAGGTCGGGCATCTCCTGATAGAAGAAGGTGATGAGCAGCGAGGCGATATGCGCGCCGTCGACGTCGGCATCGGTCATGATTATGACGCGCTCGTAGCGAAGATCCTCCTCGCGGTACTTCGT
>CBFGOD010000680.1:0-1652 GCA_965650295.1 uncultured Shinella sp.
CGTCGCGTGGATGATCGCGGCAAGGACCCCGCCGCCAAGCGAAAAACCGAGCCGCGGAAACAGGAAGCCGGCAATGAACGCGCCGATGATGCCGATGACGATATTGCCGATGAGGCCAAAACCGAACCCCGAGACGATCAAGCCTGCGAGCCAGCCCGCAATGGCGCCGATGAGGAGGAAAATAAGAATGCTTTCAATGCCCATGGTGTGCTCCCTTTGACAGCATCATGCTGCCACGCCTCAATCTGGCAGCCGTTTTCCGGAAAGCAAGAGGGTTCGAAAACTTCTCCTCGGCGGCTCAGACGATGCCGCCACCACCACTTGCAACCGCTGGCCGTTCACCGGTGACCTTTGCCCGGTAACCGGCCGCCCGATAGGTCGCGACCGGGTCGATAGCCCCTCCGGATTCCAGCCGTGCCATGGCGAGGATCGGCTCGACATCGGTTCGGAAACCGACCTTCAACGTTTCAGACGCCATCAGCGCGTCATTGCCGTCCTGGTAGCCGGCAAGCGCCGTGCGGTCGACGATGAGGCCCTGCGCATAGGCGCGGCAGACCTCGGTAGCGCTGCGCATCAGGCTTTCGATCGGGTCCGTCACATTGTGGCTCTGGTCGAGCATATGCGCCGGCGCGAAGCCCTCGGCCTTGCGCACCTCCGCGTCGACGAGCTCGTTGAAGACGAGGAACAGGCGGTAGGGATCGATGGACCCGGTATCGAGGTCGTCGTCGCCATATTTCGAATCGTTGAAATGGAAACCGCCGAGTTTCTTGAACTGGATCAACCTTGCGACGATCATCTCGATATTGACGTTCGGCGCATGGTGGCCGAGATCGACGAGGCAATAGGCCTTCGGGCCGAGTTCCTGGGCGATCAGGTAATTGCTGCCCCAGTCCTGCACGACCGTCGAATAGAAGGCCGGCTCGTACATCTTGTGCTCGGTGAACAGCCGCCAGTCGCCCGGCAGGCCCTTGTAGATATCCTTCATCGCATCGAGATAACGCTCGAAGCTCTTGGTGAAATTCGCCTGGCCCGGAAAGTTGGTGCCGTCGCCGATCCAAACCGTCAGCGCCTTGGAGCCGAGCGCATTGCCGATGGCGATGCATTCCAGATTATGCTCGACGGCCTGCTGGCGCGTGCCGGCGTTGGCGTGCGACAGCGAGCCGTATTTGTAGGAATGCTCCTGCTGCGGCGCGTCGGAGAAGGTGTTGGAGTTCATGGCGTCGAAGCCGAGGCCAAGGGCGGCACCCCGTTCCTTCAGCTCCTTCAGGTCCGAAACCTTGTCCCACGGAATATGCAGCGAGACGGTGGGTGTGGCGCGCGTCAGTTCCTGGATAACGGCGCAGTCCTCCAGCTTGTCGTAGATATTGCGCGGCTCGCCATCGCCGGGGAAGCGGGCGAAACGCGTGCCGCCGGTGCCGACACCCCAGGAGGGCACGGCGACCGCATAGGCCGCGACCTTGGTCTTCACCGCATCGATATCGACGCCGCGGCGGGCAAGCTGCGCGCCGAGATGCTCATAGTCGCTTTTCAGGTCGGCGATACGTTTGTCGTTCTCGCGCGCCACCACATCCTTGGAAATCATCGTCATCAAGAAATTCCTCAACGGGTGAAGGACTGGGCATTGCCCGCGTCGACATTGACGATGTTGCCGG
>CBFGOD010000681.1:0-1649 GCA_965650295.1 uncultured Shinella sp.
GACGATCAAGGACTTCAATCCCGAGGGTGCGGAAGCCTTCAAGAGCAAGATGAACGAGACCTACAAGGTCACCTTCGACAAGCCCGGCGCCTATGGCGTGAAGTGCACGCCGCATGTCGGCATGGGCATGGTGGGCGTGGTGATCGTCGGCGATGCGCCGGCCAATCTCGATGCCGTCAAGGCCGGCAAGCTGCCGAAGAAGGCGCGCGAACGCCTCGACGCTGCCATCGCTGCCGCCGGCCTCTGAGAAGACCCCGCAAGATTGCCGGTCGCAGCAGTGCTGCGGTCGGCAACGGCAAGAACAGACTCGGCAAATCCCTTCATAGGCCTCAGTCAGCCCATTCCGGATCGGTGGTGAAGGCGATCGTGAGCCAGCGATCCGGTCCTTCGTCGCCTACCGCGATGCCGATTTCATCGCGGATCTCGTCCCAGTCCTGCAGTTTCCGTGCCGGAAAATTCTCTGGAACGATGAAATAGAGTTCGATCTGCCGGCCACGGCCGACACGGGCGACGTAAGCGCGGTAGGACAGAAATCCGTGTTTTTCGACGATGGTCTTTGCGACCGCGTCCACATGGGCTTTAAGATCCACCGGCGTCACGAGGAGGATGTCGGCGAGCGCCTGGCGGATCGTGCCGGCGGGAATGGGAATGATGACGAGGCACACGAGCGCCAGCGCCACCGGGTCGATATAGGGCGACAGCCATTCGTGCTCCGTCCCCTCAATGAAATAACCGATGACGAAAGCGACGAGCAATGCGCTCGTCAGTCCCGCGGACATGATCCAGGCCTTGGCGTCAAGCGCCACGAAATCCGACCGGATGGTGCGGTTCGCCCGCGTAGCTGTTATCGCCATGACGACGGTGACGATGATCGTGACCACGGCATAGATGATCGCCTGGTTGAAATCGAGCGGCCGCCCGCCGTCCATGATGGAGCCAATGGCATTGATCAGCGCGTAGATCGCCGCACCCGTCAGCAGATGCCGTTGAGACCGAGCACCATCGGCTCCAGATGCCAGAACCCCATGGTGAAATGCTTGACGAAACGCCCTTTTCCGCCGCCCGTCGCAGACGCCGCAATGAGGTTCGAGACGAGCAGGGCAACGATCGTCATAACCGCGTCCGTCAAGGCATAGACGCCGTCGAAGACGATGGCGAAGGAACCCGAGAGGATGCCGAACAGGATGC
Organism: uncultured Shinella sp.; assembly: GCA_965650295.1. Classification (GTDB taxonomy): domain Bacteria; phylum Pseudomonadota; class Alphaproteobacteria; order Rhizobiales; family Rhizobiaceae; genus Shinella. The sequence goes on from CBFGOD010000681.1 coordinate 1,189, forward strand.
CGACGCCGGCCAGCACGATAGTGACCGCAATCGAGATGCGCAGCAGTCCCTGTTCCGTCTTCATGATCGCCCCTTTCCGTGCGCATGATGTTCTCCGCTTATAGAGCACTTGAGCGAAATGAGGCTACCGGAAGCCGAAGCGCTCCGACATCGGTGCGGGCAAATTCCATCTTCTGCATGATGTTGATTTACACATTTAATTTTCAAATGACGCAGCCGCCTGATAGTTTCGGCATCACAAACCCACGGGATGGCGCATGCTGAAATTTTTCCTGCTGTCGGCCTGGCTCTTCCTCGCAGCCCTCTGCTCTCCCCTTTTTGCCGCCGGTGACGCCGTGGATCTCCAATTGCACAAGGCGGCCGCCGCCAACGACATCACGACACTCGAGACCCTGCTCGGTGAGGGTGCCACAATCGATGCCCGCGACGGCAGCGGCGCCACCGCCCTGCTCGTCGCCACG
>CBFGOD010000682.1:0-1649 GCA_965650295.1 uncultured Shinella sp.
GGATACCAGGACTGACATGGCTGCCGTCTTCGCCGGGGCCAATCCCGAGACCTACCGGCCGCATGCGCTGCACGATGCGGAGCGTATGTGGCCGGAGACGAATTGCTACGTCGACCTCTGGATCGAGGTGCTGAACGCCTTCGGCGCCCAGCCTGCGGCGATGCTCGGCTTTTCGCTGACGCAGGATTTCGAGGGCGACCAGTTCACCTTCTTCAAGGTGCCGCTGGAAGACCTCGAAGCGCTCTACGGCATCCGTGCAGCGGAACTCGCCATCTTCGATACGGTGGAAAGCCACGTCGCGACCCAGATCGCGCGTGGCCGCCTCTGCCTCGTCGAGATGGACAGCTTCTACATGCCCGATACCCGCGGCGTCGCCTACCGGCAGGAGCACGGCAAGACGACGGTCGCCATCAACCGGCTGGATCTTGAAGCAAAGCAGCTCGACTACTTCCACAATGCCGGCTTCTTCCGGCTGGAAGGCGAGGACTTTGACGGCTTGTTCCATCTGAACGACGGCCCCGACGACCTGCCCTTCCTGCCCTATACGGAATTCGCCAAGTTCCCGGAGAAGCGCCCCGACGAGGCGCATCTGCGCCGTGAGGCAAAGCGCCTCCTCGCCTTCCACTTCGCTCGGCGCCCCTCGGAAAATCCGGTCGCGGCCTTCGCAAAGGTGTTTCCGAAACAGGTCGAGGCGGTGGCGGAGCGTCCCTTCGGCTTCTTCCACAAATATGCCTTCAACACGCTGCGCCAGCTCGGCGCCAATTTCGAGCTGGCCGGCAGCCATCTCGACTGGCTGGGTCTTGAGGGCGGCGACGCCGCACGCAAAATCTCGGAGACGGCGAAGTCGGTGCAGTTCCAGCTCGCCCGTGCCGTGACGCGCCGGAAATTCGATCCGCTGGCGACGGCGCTCGATCCGGCGATCGAAGCGTGGGATACTCTGATGGCTGATTTGGCCACCCGCATCGACTGAGGGAAAACGAGATGTCCGAGACCGGAAAGGCGCTTTCCACCGGCTGGCGCATGGCGCTGACAGCGGCCAATGCTGTCGCCGATCCGGCCGCGCTGGAAAGCCTTTCCGATCTCCTCGATGCCCCCGTGCCCAGCACCGTCGCCGGTGCGCTGGAACGCGCCGGCCGCTTCGACCGCACGGCCCCTGAACCGCTCGATCATCTCGACGCCTGGTATGTGCTCGACCTCTCGGGCGAGGCACCAGGCGATGCCGTGTTGCATTTCGACGGCCTCGCGACGATCACCGAGATCTGGTGGAACGGCGCGCTTGTGCTGTCCTCCGACAGCATGTTCGTACGCCACACCTTGCCCGTCACGCTGACTGGCAACGACCACCTCGCCCTCTGCTTTCGTGCGCTGAAACCGCATCTGGAAAAACGCGGCCCGCGTGCCCGCTGGCGCCCGCAGATGATCACGCCGCAGGGCCTGCGCCTCGTGCGCACCACGCTGCTCGGCCGCATGCCCGGCTGGTGCCCGGAGGTCCAGGCATCAGGCCCCTGGCGGCCGGTGCGCCTGACCGACACCGGCCCCGTCCGCCTGGCCGGGCTGCGGTGCCTCTGCGTCGAGGCCACCGAGGACCGGGGGCGCCTCCTCCTGTCGTTGAGGGTCGACGCCCCCGCCGGCCCGATGGCGGCCCGGCT
>CBFGOD010000683.1:0-1644 GCA_965650295.1 uncultured Shinella sp.
AATTGGCAATGCAAAAAGGGCTCCCGCCGGGGAGCCCTTTCCTGGTCAATCCTTCGGGAGGATCACTTCATCGTCGGCATGACGAATTCGGCACCGTCCTTGATGCCGGACGGCCAGCGGCTCGTCACGGTCTTGGTGCGGGTCCAGAACTTGATGGAATCCGTGCCGTGCTGGTTGAGATCGCCGAAGGACGAGGACTTCCAGCCGCCGAAGGAATGGTAGGCGAGCGGAACCGGGATCGGCACGTTGACGCCGACCATGCCGATATTGATGCGGCTGGCGAAGTCGCGGGCCGCGTCGCCGTCACGGGTATAGATCGCGACGCCGTTGCCGTATTCATGCTTCATCGGCAGGTCGAGGGCTTCCTCGTAGTTCTTGGCGCGTACGACGGACAGAACCGGGCCGAAGATTTCGGTCTTGTAGATGTCCATATCAGGCGTGACGTTGTCGAACAGGCAGCCGCCGACGAAATAGCCGTCCTCGTAGCCCTGCAGCTTGAAGCCGCGGCCGTCGACGACGAGATTGGCGCCTTCCTCGACGCCCTTGTCGATGAGGCTGAGGATACGGGCCTGGGCTTCCTTGGTGACGACGGGGCCCATGTCGGCCTTGTCATCGGTATAGGGGCCGATGCGCAGGCTCTCGATCATCGGGGTGAGCTTTTCGATGAGGCGGTTTGCGGTTTCCTCACCGACCGGAACGGCAACCGAGATCGCCATGCAGCGCTCGCCGGCCGAACCGTAGCCGGCGCCCATCAGGGCGTTGGCGGCCTGGTCGAGATCGGCATCGGGCATGATGATCATGTGGTTCTTGGCGCCGCCGAAGCACTGGGCGCGCTTGCCGTTTGACGCAGCCGTGCCATAGACGTAGCGGGCGATCGGTGTGGAGCCGACAAAGGAAACGGCGGCGATATCCGGATGCGCCAGGATGCCGTCGACCGCACCCTTGTCGCCGTTGATGACGTTGAGGATGCCGGCCGGCAGACCGGCTTCGATCATCAGTTCGGCAAGGCGGATCGGGAGCGACGGGTCGCGCTCGGAGGGCTTCAGGATGAAGGCGTTGCCGCAGGCGATGGCCGGCGCGAACATCCACATCGGGATCATGCCCGGGAAGTTGAACGGCGTGATGCCTGCGCCGATGCCGACCGGCTGGCGGATCGAATACATGTCGATGTTCGGGCCGGCGCCTTCGGTGAATTCGCTCTTCATGAGATGCGGAATGCCGATGACGAATTCGCAGACTTCCAGGCCGCGAATGACGTCGCCCTTCGAGTCCTCGACCGTCTTGCCGTGCTCCTTCGAGATCAGCACGGCCAGCTCGTCCATATGCTTGTTCAGGAGTTCGACGAACTTCATGAAGACGCGGGCACGGCGCTGCGGGTTGGTGGCGGCCCACTTCGGCTGCGCGGAAAGCGCGCTGTCGATGGCGGCCTGCAGATCGGCGTCGCTGGCAAGCGCGACCTGCGCCTGGACTTCACCCGTCGCCGGGTTGAACACGTTGGCGGTGCGGCCGCTGGTGCCGGGCACCTGCTTGCCATGAATGAAGTGGCCGATCTGGTACATTGGGGAGTCCTCCGTGGTTATGAGGGAATGATCGCACTTCAATTTGCACAACACAATCACCTCCTGTAAGGAACCGTTGTGCAAA
>CBFGOD010000684.1:0-1640 GCA_965650295.1 uncultured Shinella sp.
CGCTCGAACTCCTTGTTCTCGCCGACATAGGAGCTGATCATCTTGGCGATCTGGCGCGTGCGAAGCAGCTTGCCCAGCCCCTCACCGTCGATTCCCGCATTGTTCGATGCCACCGTGATGCCCTTCGTGCCCGCTGCCTGGATCGCATCGATCAGCCGCTCCGGAATACCGCACAGGCCAAAGCCCCCCGCGCAGATCGTCATGCCGTCGAACAGGAGCCCTTCGAGCGCTGCCTCGGCGGATGGGTAAATTTTGGTCATGCGGTACCTCCAGCTCACGACCTATAGCCTCTCATTAATCAATTCTAATTGGAATTATCTTCCTTTATTCATAAGCATCTTTTATGAATCGGATCTCGCTCTATCATCTGGAAACTCTCCTCTGGATCAGCCGGCTGGGAACCTTCGCGGCGGCGGCGGAACGGCTGAATGCCACGCAGCCGGCGATTTCCGCACGCATGCGCGAGCTGGAGTACCAACTGCGTTTTCCGTTGTTCCAGCGCGCCGGCCGGAACATGGTGCTCACCGTGCGTGGCCGCGAGTTCGTCAAGGAGTGCGAGCCGCTCTGGGCGTCGCTCGAGCGAACTTTTCGCCGATCCGATTCGCTCGAGGACGCATCGGGCATCGTTCGGATCGGGACCGGCGAGATTGTTGCCGCGACCTGTCTTCCTTCCTTTCTGGCCGACCTCAACCGGGAATTGCCCAAGGTCAATTTCGAGATCGAGATCGACCTGTCCCACGGGCTGCTGCAAAAGCTTCTCGGCACGACGAGCGACCTCATCTTTCTCGCCGGACCGGTCGCTAGTCCGAACATAGAAACGGCGCCGGTCGGCAGCGTCGAGCTGATCTGGGTCGCGGGTTCCTCGCTGTCAGTCCCCCCGCGCTTCGAGGAGAATTCGGTCCCACTTTGGCTGCTGCATCGGCACTCGCCGATTCATGGCATTGCCATGGCCTGCCTCGAAGAGGCCGGGCTTGCGAAACTCGCCGTAAACAGCTGCAACAATGTCCGCGCGCTGATCGATATCCTCGTGGCGGACGGTGGCGTGGGCTTCGTGCCGGAGATCATGGTGCGCCAGCATCTGGAACGGAAAAGCCTGGTGGAGATCCGGCCCGAAATCCGTCGGTCCATGCCATTCCAGGCGGCGATCCGCGCTGAAGAAACCGACCCTCTCGTCCGGCGTATTTTCAATCTTGCCCGTGGGTTGCGGATCGTCGGCGTCTGACCTGCAATCGTCTGCGCCCGGCCGCAGCCAGCGCACATGTTGCGCCGCAACAATTCATTTGCAAGCGCGTCCTCAATGCTTCTATGGGCAATCGTGCCGCCGGACATTGACCGTTGCGTGCGCTTTGGACAATCAGCGCGCAACCTGGAGACCGCGATGATCAAGGAACTGGCGGAAATCGATATCAAGCCCGGCGAAGAGCAGGCTTTCGAGGAAGCTGCGGTCGGGGCGAAGGATCTGTTTCTGGCCTCCAAGGGATGCGTCGCCTTCCGTCTTCACCGTTCGCTGGAGCAGCCGAGCCGCTATCGCCTGTTCGTCGAATGGGAGACGATCGAGGATCATATGGTCGAGTTCCGCAACTCTGACGCGTTCGTCGCCTGGCGGCGGCTATGTGGCCCGTTCTTCCAGAGCCCGCCAC
>CBFGOD010000685.1:0-1627 GCA_965650295.1 uncultured Shinella sp.
CCTCGATCACCTTGGCCATGGTGAAGGTCTTGCCCGAGCCGGTGACGCCGAGCAGGACCTGGCTGCGCTCGCCGGAGGAGAGGCCCTCGACGAGATCGGCAATGGCGGTCGGCTGGTCGCCGGCGGGCTGGTATTCGCTCATCATGCGGATGGCGATGCCGCCCTCCGACTTGGCCGGCCGGGCGGGGCGGTGCGGCGTCCAGAGCTTGCCATCCTTGAACAGCGGGTTGCCGCTCTCGATGAGGGCGGACAAGGCTTCCACCGTGGCGGTGACGGCCGTGCCGGCATTGAGCGATGCGGCATCCTCCAGGGAGACATCGAGGCCGGAGACCGGGTTGAGGCCGGCGGCGGCGCGGGTTTTCGGATCGGACGAGCCGCCGATCGAGACGCCGCGGGACGTCTTGGAGACGGTGACCTGCTCGGTGTGGCGGCGGGCGGCGTTCTCCACCGTCTTGCGGTGTTTGCCGGCCTTGGAGGCGACCTCGCGGCGGCTCTCGACGCTGCCCGCCTCCGCTTCCGCCTCGAGCTGCTTCACCCAATCCGAGACGCTGCCGGACAGGGGCGCGCCTTCGAAAGGCGACTGCGGGGCTTCCTCGAAACCGGAGTTCGGGGCGGTGGGTTTTTTCGGAGCTTTGGCCATGCGGGGAATATGGAGAGAGTCATGCGGAAAGAAAAGGGGTTTTGAGTACAAAAGGGAAACGAATTTGCAGCCGTCTCCACCCGTTATGAGAGAAGGCAGGGCGAGGGGCGATCATGGATACGGTGATTGACGAGGCGGCATTGATGCCGAAGGAAAGTGCGCTGGCGGAGCTGCACATGGCGGTGGCAGCCTACAATGCCGAGCGCGGCCGGGTGACGAACACCCTCTACGTCAACATGGTGCTGATGTTCGGCGGCTATGTCGTTCTGGCCGGCATCTTCGCCTATATCGCCATCATCGAGATCGACAAGAACATCGTCGGCATCGTGCTGGGGCTGCTGTTCTTCGGCGGCACGGTCGTCTGGCGCGTCGCGCAGGCGCCGTCGAAACGCTTCCAGCAGGATTTGCGCGACCGCATGCTGCCGCTGGTCTTCGGCTTCATCGACGAGGTGCACTATGTGCACGGCGCCGAGCCGCGCTTCATGGGCGCCATGCCCGGCAAGGAACTGGTGGCGCGCGACCGCAGCGAGCACGGCGATATGATCGCCGGCACGCATGAAGGGCTGGCCTTCACGCTGTCGGAAACGGAGATGAGCACCGGCAGCGGCAAGAACCGCAGCACGACCTTCAAGGGCATCATCTTCCATTTCGTGCGCGACGAGGAATTTCCCGGCCTGCTGCTGGCGGCGCGCAAGCCGAACAGCGTGCACCTGTTCTTCCGCGATCTCTTCGGCGGCAGCTCGATGCCGCTGGTGACGAGCGGCAATCCGGACCTCGATGCCTCCCACGAATTCCGCACCGACCGGCCGGAGGCCGCCACGCCCATCGTGCAGGGCGCGCTCGCCAAGGCGCTCGACTATCTCTCCACCGAATGGCGCGACGACGTGGTGCGGCTGGCGCTGCGGCGGCGGGATTGTTACCTGCTGCTGCCCTCGAAGAAGGACTTTTTCGAGCTGCCGCCGGTGCATACGCCGATCGATTTCGACC
>CBFGOD010000686.1:0-1620 GCA_965650295.1 uncultured Shinella sp.
AAGGCGGACGGGGCGCTCGGGCATGTCCCGGTCCGGCGCCATGGCCTGGAAGGCGGCGAGCTCCTTGCCGAGCATGTGGCGCACCAGCGCCATCTTGGGCATGTCGGCCATCGGGCTTTTCGCAACCGTCTGGCCGTCCCGCATGATCGTGACGCGATCGCAGATGGCATAGAGTTCGTCGAGCCGGTGGCCGATGAAGATGACGGCGACGCCGGAGCGTTTCAGCGTGCGGATCGTTTCGAAGAGAACGGCGACCTCGCGCTCGTCGAGCGAGGAGGTCGGCTCGTCCATAATGACGAGGCGGGCATTCTGGGTGACGGCGCGGGCAATCGCCACCATCTGCCGTGTCGCGGCATCGAAATGCGCGACGGGACGGTCGACATCGATGGCAAGGTTGAAGGTCTGCAAAACGGCCGCTGCACCGCGCCGCATGGCGGCATGGTCGATCATGCCGAAGCGCTTCGGCTCGCGGGAGAGATAGATGTTCTCCGCCACCGAGCGCTGCGGCGCGAGATTGATTTCCTGATAGATCGTCGCGATGCCGGCGCTTTGCGCTTCTGCCGGCATGGTGAAGTCGACGGGCTTGCCGTCAAAGCTGATGTCGCCTGCGTCCCGGCGATAGACGCCGGTCAGAATTTTGATGAGCGTCGATTTTCCGGCACCATTCTGGCCGACAAGCGCCATGACTTCTGCGGGTTCGACCTCAAGCGAAGCCGATTTCAATGCGGCGACGCCGGCAAACGCCTTGGAAATGCCCTGCATGGACAAGAGCATCGGGTTCCTCCTCTCCGCCCTTCGGGACGGCTTCTCAAGCCTACACCCGAACGAACCAAAGATCAGGCCCGTTCAAAAAACGGCCGAGACGGTTTTGCCGCCCCGGCCGCGAAGTGCTTGGGAGATGCGATCAGTAGGCGTTCGCGAGTTCGGCCGCCGCGTTGGACGCGTCGTAGAACTTGTCTTCGTTGACGAGGTTCGGCTCGATGGCTTCGCCCTTGGCGTAGCGCTGCATCGTCTCGAACGCCTTGGGGCCAAAGCGCGGGTTGCATTCGACGACCGCCGCGATCTTGCCGTCGACGACGAGCTGGACGGCTTCCTTGCCACCATCGATGGAGAGCACGAGCACATCCTTGCCCGGCACCTTGCCGGCCGCTTCCAGCGCCGCGATGGCGCCGATCGCCATTTCGTCGTTGTGGGCGTAGATGATATCGGCATCCGGATGGGCCTGAAGCAGCGCTTCGGCAACCTGGCGGCCCTTGTCGCGGGCAAAATCGCCGGTCTGCGAGGCGACGATCTCGAAGCCGCCGGCGGCCTGGATCGCCTCGTCGAAGCCCTTCTTGCGGTCGTTGGCCGGCGACGAGCCGGTCGTGCCTTCCAGCTCGATGATCTTCGACTTGCCGTTGGCGTTCTTCGCCAGCCATTCGGCGACGCGCTTGCCTTCCTCGACGAAGTTCGAGCCGATGAAGGTCAGGTAGTCCTCGCCGGCCTTGGCGAGCGACGGATCGACCGAGCGGTCAAGCAGGATGACCGGAATGCCGGCCTTCTTGGCGGCCATGACGGCGGGGATCAGCGGCTTTTCTTCGCGCGGGGCGAGGAAGATGACGTCGACGCCCTGGGCGATCA
>CBFGOD010000687.1:0-1614 GCA_965650295.1 uncultured Shinella sp.
CTATCGGATCTCGCGGCGGAGGACCTGCTCGAAGAGCGGGCGGGCCTGTCCGGCCTTTCCTTCATCGGCGCAACCGGCGGCACCGCCAAGGCGCCGATCCACCGCTACAGCTTCCCGCCGCAGGAGACGGAACTGCGCGGCGGCGAAAGCCTGCGGAACATGGGCGGTGCCCATTTCGGCACGGTCGAGGAGATGTCGCTGGACGAACGCTGGGTCGACATCAAAAAGCGGGGCGACACAGCCGATCTTCACAGCGAGGCCGTTTTCGCTCACAAGGTGATCGATGCCGACGTACTTGCGAAGGCGCTTGTTCGCATTGGCGAACATGTCGCCGCGAACGGCATGGAGGGCGATGGCCGATACAGGGCGGCCCGCGATCTTCTCATGCGGATGCCGCCGCGTATCGGCGGGCAGCCGATCCGGCAGGACGGCGAACCCACGCTCGATGCCGCGCTGCGCATCGCACCGCATTTGGAGCCGGGCGTGTTTCCCATTCAAGGGCCACCCGGTGCCGGCAAGACCCACACCGGCGCCCGCATGATCTGCGCCCTCGTTCAGGCTGGAAAGACCGTCGGCGTGACAGCCAACAGCCACAAGGTGATCCGCAATCTTCTGGATGCCGTCGTGACGGCGGCCGACGCGATGGGCGTAGATGTCCAGTGTATGCAGAAACCTGCCGAGAAAGAGGACGACGTTCACCGTTTGCGCTTCACGACCAAGGCACCTGAACTGCTCGGTGCTATCAGCCACGGCGTTCACGTCGGCGGCGGCACCGCGTGGCTTTGGGCGTCGCCCGACGCCGCCGAAGCCGTCGATGTACTCTTTATCGATGAAGCGGCGCAGATGGCGCTTGCCAATGTGCTGGCCGTCTCTCAGGCGGCATCCACCATCGTGCTGCTCGGGGATCCGCAACAGCTTGACCAGCCCATGCAGGGCAGCCATCCAGAAGGCACCGACGTCTCATCGCTCCATCACATCCTCGGCGGCGATCAGACCATTGCCGACGATCGCGGGCTGTTCCTGGCCGAGACGTGGCGGCTTCACCCGGACATCTGCGCCTATACCTCCGAGCTGTTCTACGGCGGCCGTCTTCACCCACGGCCAGGGCTGGAAGTGCAGGAGATAAGGTCGGGCGGCCGTGTCAGCGGCGCGGGCCTGCGTTACGTACCCGTGCCGACCGAAGGCAATCAGAGTTCGTCGCCTGAGGAAGCTGACTGCGTCCGCGACTTGGTGGATGAGATCCTTGGTGCGGGGACGACTTGGATCGACAAGCACGGGATCGAAGCGCATGTTACGCTGAACGAAATCCTCATCATCGCGCCGTACAATGCTCAAGTCATCGAGTTGCAGGACCGGATTCCCGGCGGCCGCATCGGCACGGTCGACAAATTCCAAGGTCAGGAAGCGCCGATCGTCATCTACTCGATGACAACCTCAAGCTATGCAGACGCGCCGCGCGGCATGGAATTTCTCTACAGCCTCAACCGGCTGAACGTTGCCACCTCGCGCGCTAAATGCATCTGCGTGCTCGTCGCCTCGCCCTCCGTCTTCGAAGCGCAGTGCCGGACGCCGCGGCAGATGCAGCTTGCGAACGCCTTTTGCCGGTATCTAGAG
>CBFGOD010000688.1:0-1610 GCA_965650295.1 uncultured Shinella sp.
ATTCGAAGCGCCGGTCGGCGACGTCGCGGATCGGCTGGAGCCAATGGTCGATCAGCCCGAAGCGCTCGCCGCTGACGGCCGCGCGCACGCCGCCGCAGCCATAGTGGCCGCAGATGATGATGTGCTTCACGCCGAGCTGGTGCACGGCATAGTCGACCACCGAGAGCATGTTGAGATCGGCGGGGTGGATAAGGTTGGCGACGTTGCGGTGCACGAAGACCTCGCCGGGCTCCAGCCCGGCGATCACATTGGCCGGCACGCGGCTGTCCGAACAGCCGATCCACAGATATTCCGGCCGCTGCAACTGCGCGAGCCGCTCGAAATAGTCGGCTTTTTCGGCCTTGCGCTCGGCCGACCAGGCCTGGTTCTGGGCAAAAAGGTCTTCGATCATCGCTCGCTCCCTGTTGCTGACGGGTGAGCTATCGGCCCGTACCTGACATCTGTCAAACCGGCAGTCCGTCGCAGGGGGTGTCATCATGCCCTGCTTGACTTTGCCGTCGTGCTCGTCCCATCATGGGGCATGACGACGATGCCTTCCCTCGCCCGGTTTCTGAAACGGCTGTTTCCTCTCGCAGGACACTAGCCCCTCGGCTTGGTCGCGTCGCGCCCCGGCCGTGGGGGCATAGCGGTTTCGTCCAGCACGTCACCGCGCCAGAAAAGCGCGACACCCATTTCCCAGAGTCCGAATTTTCCACGTGCCCCTGAGGGCCGCGTGACCCCGTGCGCGAGGTTTCCATGACTGCCAAGACCAAGAGCGGCCGCCGGCCCGCCATCACCATTGCCCGTTCCGAACACGAGCGCCTGTCGAACCTGGCCGACCGGCTGGCCGAGCGCGATCCGCATGCCGCCGAACAGCTCGCCGGCGAGCTCGACCGCGCGAAGATCGTCGACGACGCCCGCATGGCGCCGGGCATCCTGCGCATGGGTTCGTTCGCCGAATTCCGCATCGACGACGAAGCGCCGCAGACGGCCGAACTCGTCTTTCCCGGCGATGCCGATATTTCCCGCCAGCGCATCTCGGTGCTGACGCCGGTCGGCGCGGCGCTGCTCGGCCTCTCCGCCGGCCAGTCCATCGATTGGGCGGGCCGTGACGGGCGGGTGCGGCGGCTCAGCGTGATCGCCGTGCATGCGGCCCCCCAAACAGCCCAGGCCTCCTGACGGCCGCGCGTGCCATGAAGTTCCTGTCCTTTTCCCTTGCCGGGCGCATCGGAGGCTGCCTCGTCGCAGGATCGTGACCCCCTGTGCCGCAACGCGGCCAGGGGGCATCTCCACCACGGTTTCACATGGAGAATGACGATGGGACAGAATCCCGCCTTGTTGACGCTGCGCGACGGCTATGTGCTGGAAAAGATGGCGGCCGACGCACCGCCGCTGACGGAAGAATGGCGCACCCTCCTGCGCCGCAAGCTCTCGGGCCATCGGCTGGCGCTGGAAGGCGGCATCCCGGCCGATCTCGCAATGATCGACGCCCGCGTGACCTTCCGCTGCGCCAGCGGCCTCACGGATGTCAGGACGCTCTGCCTGCCCGGCACCTATGTGCCCGGCGGCGCCTTCCTGCCGGTCACGACCTTCTACGGCCTTGCTCTGCTCGGCCTGCGCGAGGGCCAGTC
>CBFGOD010000689.1:0-1610 GCA_965650295.1 uncultured Shinella sp.
CGAAGCCGGCGCGGTTGCCCATCTGGACGCGGCCTTCGGTATTGACCCAGGTGCCAGACTTCTCGGTGTAGGTCGCACCCGGCAGGATGACGTCGGCGACATGCGCCGCGTTGTCGCCGTGCGAGCCGATATAGACCGTGAAGGCGGACTTCTTGGCGAAATCCATCTCGTCGGCGCCGAGCAGGAACAGCACGTCGGTGCCCGAAAGCATGTCGGCCGCCGTCTTGCCGCCCTCACCCGGCACGAAGCCGAGATCGAGACCGCCGACGCGCGAGGCTGCGGTGTGCAGAACGGCAAGACCATTCCAGTCCGCCTTGACCGCACCGACCTTGTCGGCGAGCGCCGAGACGGCCGAGAGAACGGCGAGGCCGTCGGCGCGCGACAGGGCGCCCTGGCCGACGATGATCATCGGACGCTGGGCCTTCTTCAGCTTGGCCGCGAACTTGACCGAGCCGTCGAGGAGGCCGGACAGCGTGTCCGTGCCGGCGCCGAGATATTCGTAGCCGTAGCGCAGCTCGGCCTGTTCGCCGATCACGCCGATCGGGAAGTTGTCCATGCGCCAGCGCTTGCGGATGCGGGCGTTGAGCACGGCCGCTTCGAGGCGCGGATTGGCGCCGACGATGAGCAGCGCATCGGCCTGTTCGATGCCTTCGATGGTCGGGTTGAACAGGTAGCTGGCGCGGCCGAGCGACGGGTCGAGCTGCGAGCCGTCCTGACGGCAGTCGATGTTCTTGGAGCCGAGCGAGGCCATCAGTTCGCGCAGCGCGAACATTTCCTCGACGGAGGCGAGGTCACCGGCGATCGCGCCGATGCGGTCACCCGAAGTGCCGGCAACGGCAGCCTTGATGGCGCCGAAGGCATCTGCCCAGGTGGCGGGCTGCAAACGGCCGTCCTTGCGGACATAGGGGCGGTCGAGGCGCTGGGTCTTCAGGCCGTCCCAGATGAAGCGGGTCTTGTCGGAGATCCACTCTTCGTTGATCTCTTCGTTGATGCGCGGCAGGATGCGCATGACTTCGCGGCCACGCGTATCGACGCGGATGGCGGAGCCGACGGCGTCCATGACGTCGATCGATTCGGTCTTGTTCAGTTCCCACGGACGGGCCGTGAAGGCGAAGGGCTTGGAGGTGAGCGCGCCGACCGGGCAGAGATCGACCACGTTGCCCTGCAGCTCGGAGGTCATCGCCTGTTCGAGATAGGTGGTGATCTCGGCGTCTTCACCGCGGCCGATCAGGCCAAGCTCGGTGATGCCGGCCACTTCCGTCGTAAAACGAACGCAGCGCGTGCAGTGAATGCAGCGGTTCATGATCGTCTTGACGAGCGGGCCGATATACTTGTCCTCGACCGCGCGCTTGTTTTCCGAGTAGCGCGAACTATCGATGCCGAAGGCCATCGCCTGGTCCTGCAGGTCGCACTCACCGCCCTGGTCGCAGATCGGGCAATCCAGCGGGTGGTTGATGAGCAGGAATTCCATGACGCCTTCGCGCGCCTTCTTGACCATCGGCGTGGTCGTGAAGACTTCGGGAGCCTCGCCGTTCGGGCCGGGGCGCAGGTCGCGCACGCCCATGGCGCAGGAGGCTGCCGGCTTCGGCGGGCCACCCTTCACCTCGACG
>CBFGOD010000690.1:0-1599 GCA_965650295.1 uncultured Shinella sp.
GGGCCAGCGCCGCTATGTCGAGAGCCTGTCGGCCTATGCGCGCCAGTTCCTCGAGATGATGCAGAAGCCTGACGTCGACCAGATCGACGGCCTGTCGCCGGCCATCTCCATCGAGCAGAAGACGACCTCGAAGAACCCGCGCTCGACCGTCGGCACGGTCACCGAGATCTACGACTACATGCGCCTGCTCTTCGCGCGCGTCGGCGTACCCTATTCGCCGGCGACGGGCCTGCCGATCGAGAGCCAGACGGTCAGCCAGATGGTCGACCGCGTCATCGATTTCGGCGAAGGCACGCGCCTCTATATCCTCGCGCCCATCGTGCGCGGTCGTAAGGGCGAGTACAAGAAGGAACTCGCCGAGCTGATGAAAAAGGGCTTTCAGCGCGTCAAGGTCGACGGCCAGTTCTACGAGATCGCCGACGTGCCCGCGCTCGACAAGAAATACAAGCATGACATCGACGTGGTGGTCGACCGCGTCGTCGTGCGCGCCGATCTCTCCTCGCGCCTCGCCGACAGTATCGAGACCTGCCTGAAGCTCGCCGATGGCCTCGCCATCGCCGAATTTGCCGACAAGCCGCTTCCCGTCGAGGAGACGGCGGCCGGCGGTTCCGCCAACAAGTCGCTGAACGAGACGCATGAGCGGGTCATGTTCTCCGAAAAATTCGCCTGCCCGGTCTCCGGCTTCACCATCCCGGAAATCGAGCCGCGGCTGTTCTCGTTCAACAACCCCTTCGGCGCCTGCCCGACCTGCGATGGTCTCGGCAGCCAGCAGAAGATCGATCCCGCGCTCATCGTGCCGGAAACCGAGCGCACGCTGCGCGACGGTGCGGTTGCGCCTTGGGCCAAGTCCTCCTCGCCCTATTACAACCAGACGCTGGAAGCGCTCGGCGCTGCCTATGGCTTCAAGCTGTCCAACCGCTGGTCGGAACTGTCGGAAAAGGCGCAGAACGCCATCCTGCACGGTACGGACGAGAAGATCGAATTCAACTACAAGGACGGTGCACGCTCCTACAAGACGGTGAAAACCTTCGAGGGCATCGTGCCGAACCTCGAGCGTCGCTGGAAGGAAACGGATTCGGCCTGGTCGCGCGAGGAAATCGAGCGCTACATGTCGGCCGCGCCCTGCCCGGCCTGCGCCGGCTATCGCCTGAAGCCCGAGGCGCTGGCGGTCAAGATCAACAAGCTGCATATCGGCGAGACGACGGCCATGTCGATCCGCGTCGCCCGCGACTGGTTCGAGGCCCTGCCGGAGCATCTCAACACCAAGCAGAACGAAATCGCCGTCCGCATCCTCAAGGAAATCCGCGAACGCCTGCGCTTCCTCAACGATGTCGGTCTTGAATATCTCTCGCTGTCGCGAAATTCCGGCACCCTGTCGGGCGGTGAAAGCCAGCGCATCAGGCTCGCCTCGCAGATCGGTTCCGGCCTGACCGGCGTTCTCTACGTGCTCGACGAACCCTCGATCGGCCTGCACCAGCGCGACAATGCCCGCCTGCTCGATACGCTCCGGAATCTGCGCGATATCGGCAATACCGTCATCGTCGTCGAGCATGACGAGGATGCGATCCTGACGGCGGACTATGTCGTCGATATCGGCCC
>CBFGOD010000691.1:0-1597 GCA_965650295.1 uncultured Shinella sp.
AGGATGTGGTGGCGGCAGAGACGATGGTGAATGGCCGCGGCATCCGGATGCGCCACTAGCGAGAACAGGCCGGTGCCGCCGATGACATCAAGCCCGCTTTCGGCAAGCGCGGCATCGAGCGCGGCCTTGCGCGCCGCAATCGCTTCGTGGATGGCGCGAGTATCCGATGCCATCAGCTTCGTTGCGATGGTCAGCGCCGGTCCCGAGACCGCCCAGGGACCAAGCCCGTCCTCGATACGATCCAGCACGGCGGTTTCGCCGATGACGAAACCGAGACGCAGGCCGGCAAGGCCGAAGAATTTTCCAAAAGAGCGAAAGACGAGAAGGCCGGGCATCCCGTCACCGGCAAGCGGCGCGATGCAGGTTTCCGGCCGCATGTCGCCGAAGGCCTCGTCCACGATCAGCAGCCCACCCTTGGCCGAGACCCGCGCATGGAGCGCAAGCAGCGTTTCCCGATCGAACAGACGGCCGGTGGGATTGTTGGGATTGACGACGACGACGAGGCCATGGGCGTCGGTGACGGCATCGAGACTTTCGATGCGGTCCACGGCGATGCCGGCATTGGCCAGCACACGGACATATTCGCCATAGGTGGGGACAAGCACGGCGGCGCGTCGGCCGGCGGGCACGAAACGCGGCAGGAGCTGGATGACCGACTGCGTGCCGGGCACCGGCAGCGGCAAGGCATTCGGCGTGTCGTAATAGCGGGCGGCGGCGGCGCGGGCTTCATCCTGCCGATGACGATCCGGCAGGCGGTGCCAGGCGGCGACGTCGATCTCGGGAAGCGTGACGGGGTTCGGATTGATGCCGGTGGAGAGGTCCAGCCAATCCTCGGGACGGCCGCCGAAGCGTGCGGCAGCCGCGGCAATGCCACCACCATGGACGATACGCGGCGCGGTCATGCCGCCTCCGCCGCAAGGTCGATGAGATGCATGTAGGAGCCGCTGACAGCGCCGCGACGTAGGCCGGCCGTGCCGAGATCGTCGCCCATCGCATCGGTGACGGCAAAGAGGCGATCCGCCTCCCCCTCATGCGCTACCGTCGAATAGTGAAATTCATGCGCCGTCATGGGCTTCGAAAAACCGGAACCGGCGAGCGGCGCAACGAGGCGATAGCCGAGATGGCGGCGGCGTTCGGCAAAGCTCGTCACGAGCGGCAGAAGGCCGAGCATGCCGTGGCGCGCGCCATCGGCGGCCACCAATCCTTCCCCCAGCGTCATATAGCCCCCGCATTCGCCATAGATGCGCGCGTTCCGGCGCGCCGCATCCTGCATGCCTAGGCGGAAACGGCCGGCATTGGCAAGGGTCTCCGCATGCAGTTCGGGATAGCCGCCCGGCAGATAGATGGCATCGGCATCCACAGCCGGCGCCTCGTCGGCGAGCGGCGAGAAGAAGGAGAGGTTGGCACCCGCCGCGCGCCAGCGCCGCTGCTGGTGGTGCACAGCCAGCTCGACTACCGCGTCGACCTGTCCGAGGGGCTGCAGGCCTTCACTGCGGCCAGGCTCCGCGGGCTGCCGGCCAAGTTCCTGTACTTTCCCGACGAGGATCACTTCGTGGCGAAGCCCAGAAATCGCCGGCTCTGGTGGGACACGGTGCTC
>CBFGOD010000692.1:0-1589 GCA_965650295.1 uncultured Shinella sp.
CCTTCTTCTGCTCGAGCATGCCGAGCAGTTCGCGCGGCAGGTCGAAGCTGGCGTCATCGAGGGCGATGCGGGCGTTGCCGTCGGCCTCGCTGACCTTGGTGGCGGCGATGTTCATCACCGGCGAGCCGATGAACTGGGCGACGAACAGGTTGGCCGGGTAGAGATAGACCTCGGTGGGGGTGCCGACCTGCTGCAGCACGCCATCGTTCATGACGACGATGCGATCGGCCAGCGACATGGCCTCGACCTGGTCGTGGGTGACGTAGATCGAGGTGGAGCCGTTCTCGAAATGCAGGCGCTTCAATTCGATGCGCATGGTTTCGCGAAGCTTGGCGTCGAGTGAGCCGATCGGCTCATCGAGCAGCAGCGCTTTGGGGCGGCGCACCAATGCACGGCCGATGGCGACGCGCTGCATGTCGCCACCGGACAGCGCCGACGGGCGGGCATTGAGTAGATTCAGGATGCCGAGCGACTTGCCGACCGAGCGCACGGTCGAATCCACCACATCCTTGGCGGTGCCGACGGCGCGCAGCGGGAAAGCGAGGTTCTCGTAGACGGTGAAATGCGGATAGAGCGCGTAGTTCTGGAACACGAAGGCGATGTCGCGCTCGGCGGCGCGGAGGCCCTGGATGGGCTTGCCGTCGAGCAGGATATCGCCCGAGTCGATCTCCTCGAGGCCGGCGATAGCGCGCAGCGTCGTGGTCTTGCCGCAGCCGGAGGGGCCGAGGAAAACCACGAACTCCTTGTCCTTCACGGTGAGGTTCACGTCCTTGATGACGTGGACCGGGCCGAAGTGCTTGTCGATGTGACGGAGTTCGATCTCAGCCATGCTGCGTGCCTCCGTGGACGGTGTCGACCTCGTCGATCAGCTTCTTGTCGGGCGGCGGAATGTGGACGGAGAAATTGAAGCCGATGAGGCCGACCAACATGACCAGCACGCTCCACTGGTGCAGCACCTCCAGCCAGGGCTGGCAGAGAAACAGGATGCCGACGACCATGAAGGTCATGGAGCCAGGGTTGAGGATCTTCTGGTTGAAGTCGCGAATGTTCACTTGCGGATCGCCCCGAAGCTCATGCCACGCAGCAGGTGATTGCGAAGCAGGAAGGTGAAAATGGCGACCGGGAGCAGGAAGAGCACGGTGCCGGCGGCGATGACCGTCCAGTCCTGCAAGCCCGTGCCGATCTGACTCGGAATGAATGGTGGCGCCGTCTGGGCCCGCCGGTTGGTGAGGATCAGAGCGAAAGCGTATTCGTTCCAGGCGGTGAGGAAGCAGAACACGGCGGTGGCGGCGATGCCCGTCGCGGCCTCGGGCAGCACGATCTTGAAGAAGGCCTGCATGCGCGTGTAGCCGTCGACCAGCGCCGCTTCCTCGTACTCCCTGGGAATTTCGTCGATGAAGCCTTTCATCAGCCAAACCGCGAACGAGACGTTGAAGGCGGTGTAGAGCAATATGAGCCCCAGATGCGTGTCGTTGAGCCCGACGGCGCGGTACATGAGGAACATCGGGATGGCGACGACGATCGGCGGCAGCATGCGCGTCGAAAGGATGAAGAACAGGAGGTCCGCCTCACCCTTTACGCGGAAGCGC
>CBFGOD010000693.1:0-1586 GCA_965650295.1 uncultured Shinella sp.
GGCGGCGACGCGCTCGACAATGCCGGCGGCGGATTCGATGAGAAGGCCGGTCAGCCTGCCGGTCGCCGGATCGCGGCCGAAGGCACCCGCCGGCGGGTCGGGCTGGTTGTCGGAAATGCCGGAGAGACGCATCGCCTCGCTGTTGACCCAGCGATTGTGCATGGTCTCGTCGCGCAGCAGCACGGGATGGCCGTGACTGGCGACATCGAGTTTCGCAAGCGCCGCTTCCGAGTTGAGCGCGCTGATCATGTCGGCGCCCCACTGGTTGGCGACGATCCACTGGCCGGGGGCGGCGGCTTCCGCCTGGGCCTGCACATGGGCGCAGATCGCATCCACCGATGCACCGGCGGCGATCTGCGTTTCGAAGAGATCGGCCTGCCCGCCCATCATGATGTGATTGTGAATATCGACGAAGCCGGGCATCGCCATACGGCCGGCAAGATCGACCACCTTGGTCGTCTCCGTGCGATAGGCCTCGATATCGGCAGCGCTGCCGACGGCCAGAATGCGGCCTCCGGCAATAGCCACGGCCTCAGCCCAGGAATTGGCGGCATCGACCGTATAAATGCGGCCACGGGTAAGGATAAGGTCTGCGCGCAGAGTCCCAGTCATGATAGCGATGTTCCCTTGTGGTTCATTATTTGAACCTTGTTTTCACTATCAGCTTGCCGCACCCGGAACCCGCTGTCAACATAGTTCACACGTTAAATATATGGGTGCAGTGCGGTAGGAAATTGAGATCGTCTCGGGCGAACCATCCGCCACGACCCCGCCCCGCCGAAGCCTTTGCTTCGGTCGTCCGGCGAAAAGACAGGAAAGGCCGCGATCACTTTCTCGCGATCGCAGGCGCCGTTAAAGCTGGATCCAGGCCGTCTTCAGGTCGAGATATTTTTCCAGCGCATGCAGGGATTTGTCGTGACCATTGCCGGACTGGCGCACACCACCGAGCGGGACGGTGTTGTCCGACCCGCCATAGGTGTTGACATGCACGACACCCGCGCGGATGCCGCGCACCATGCGATGCGCCCGCGAAAGGTTGGAGGTCCAGACGGCGGAGGCAAGGCCATAGTCCGTGCCATTGGCAATGGCGAGCGCCTCCTCCTCCGTATCGAAGGGAATGATCGAAAGGATCGGGCCAAATACTTCTTCGCGGGCAAGCGTCATGCCCGGCGTGACATCGAAGACCGTCGGCTCCATATAGAATCCGCCCGTTTCCGTAAGAATACGCTTACCACCCGTGCGCAGACGGGCACCTTCGGCAAGCGCCTGCTCGGCAAAACCGAGATCCTTGTGCAGCTGCGTTTCACTGGAGATCGCCCCGGCCTCGGTGCTCAACACCAGGGGATCTCCAACCTTCATGGCAGCCGCGATGGCCGCCACCTTGGCGGAAAAATCCTCGGCGATCGAACGCTCGACCAGCAATCGGGAACCGGCGACGCAGACCTGACCGGAATTGCGGAAAATGCCGTAGGCCGAGGTTTTCGCCGCCTTGTCGAGGTCGGGCGCATCGGAAAAGACGACATTCGGCGACTTGCCGCCAAGTTCGAGATAGACGCGTTTCAGGTTGGAACGCGCGGAATATTCCA
>CBFGOD010000694.1:0-1586 GCA_965650295.1 uncultured Shinella sp.
GCGCTTGAAGTCGTGATACCCGGAGATGCGGTTGGGATCGATGCGGCCGCGCACGGCATCCTGCACATAGGTGGCGACGGCGGAAGACAGCGCGATCTCGAAGGTCGCAAGCTCGTCGTAGCGCTTGTTCATATCGACGCTGTCGAAGCTGTCGGCGGGAATCTTGACCGCATAGTCCCAAGGGTCGAGGCCAACGGTGGCGGCATCGGCGAGAACGGCAATCGCGCTCTTCGCCTTTTCATTGATACCGTTGCCGTCGATCCAGACGAATTTCTTCTGCGTGCCATAGAACGCCTCGACCGCCTTGGCGGCATCCGGCGTCGTGCGCACGTTGACATTGGCGAAGGCGGCGCGCACGCCGGCATCACCGGCAGCCGGGATATCGACGGTGATCGAGCTGGTCACGACCGGGTCGGCGAGCTTCTCGACGGCGACGCGCTTCAGGCCGTCAGCCTTGTAGGTGTAGTAACGCGGACCGGTGACGCGCGGCAACGGCTTGGCCGCCTGCTTCGTTTCCGCCCCCAGGGGAACGCCGGTCGTCACGCCCGGCAATTCTTCGCGCACCGGCTCCTTCTTCTTGCCGCGGAAGATATCGAACAACGTCAGGGCGTTGGCGGGCGCAGCGTGGAGCGTGATGGTGGCGCAGGAAAGAGCCAGCGCGGCGGCCAGCACGGCAGTCTTTGTCAGCTTCATAAGTAATCCATTCCCCGTATGAACCGCAACACGCGGTCTCTGGCGGCGCCCGAACCAGCAGGCCGGTAAGTTATAGGAAAGGATGGTGAATGAAAAGGAAACGCCCCTTCCCGCCAGCCCTGCAAACCCTCACTTATCCGTGACGCCGACACCTGGAAAACCAGACGGACGAGCCCCCGTAAAAATTTGAATTGGCGGCGAAATTTACGCCGACAAACGAAAAATTTCGCGCAACGGCGGAAATCTGCGCAAAAAACAAGCCGACGATTGTGATGGAAAAAGCACAGCGTTGCGCGCCGCCTAGCACAGGTCGCCGGCCCGTCCTGCGCCTAATCGATTTTAACCGAAAGTCTCGTCTTCTCCCGCCATTCCGCCCTTGCAAGCGGGTCGCAGATAGGCCAGAGATTTGCGCGATTTTTCGCGCCAGCGCGGCCTTCCCAAAGGGTCCGCGCTCGCCCGGCCCGCCGCGTCCCATGCGGCGGCGAGGCCGGCGGCAGACCGTAACGCATGGGCTCGGAGAAGCGGGAAGCATCATGACATCGACGCGCACGGAAACGGATACATTCGGCCCCATCGAAGTGGACAACAGCCGCTATTGGGGCGCGCAGGCCCAGCGCTCCCTCGGCAACTTCAAGATCGGCTGGGAAAAGCAGCCGCTGTCGGTCGTGCGCGCGCTCGGCATCGTCAAGCAGGCCGCCGCCCGCGCCAATGCCGAACTCGGCCGCCTCGACGCCGGCCTTGCCAAGGCCATCACCGAAGCCGCGCAGGAAGTCATCGACGGCAAGCTCAACGATCACTTCCCGCTCGCCGTCTGGCAGACCGGCTCGGGCACCCAGTCCAACATGAACGCCAATGAAGTGATCTCCAACCGGGCGATCGAAATGCTCGGCGGC
>CBFGOD010000695.1:0-1586 GCA_965650295.1 uncultured Shinella sp.
ACGTGCGAAAACTCGGCGTCAACCGCGTGCACTACACCGCCTGGTGCGACGACCATGGCCATGTGCTCGACGACGGCACGCTGTTCCGTCTCGGCGAACAGGAATTCCGTCTCTGCTGCCAGGAACGCCACCTGCCCTGGCTGCTCGACAGCGCTTTCGGCTTCACCGTCGACATCCGCGAGGAGACGGAGGAAATCGCCGGCCTCGCACTGCAAGGCCCGACCAGCTACGCCGTGCTGCGCGATGCCGGTTTCGCCGGTGTAGAACGGCTGAAACCCTTCGACATCGCCACCTTCCCGCATGAGGGCGGCGAGGTCGCGATCTCGCGCACCGGCTTTACCGGCGATCTCGGCTACGAACTCTTCATGCCGCGCGCCAGGGCACTCTCGCTCTGGGACCGGCTGTGGGTGGCCGGCGAGCTTCATGCCATCCGCGCCATCGGCTATGGCGCGCTGAACCAGACGCGCATCGAGGCCGGCTTCATCGTCGCCAATGCGGATTTCATGACGGCCGAGGCGGCCCTGCGCGCCGACCGCGTGCGCATGCCGGACGAAATCGGCCTCGACTGGCTGGTCGATCCGGACAAGCCGAACTTCAACGGCCGCCGCGCCATTCTCGATGCGCGGCGGAATCAGACTCTCAAGCACATCCTGGTCGGCCTTGAAATCGAAGGGAATATTTCCGCCGAACATGCCATCGTCTACCACCGGCAGAAGCATGAAGCCGGCCTCGTCACCGCTGCGATCTGGTCGCCGACGGCCAAGCGCAACATCGCCATTGCCAGCCTGGAGCGGCCCTACGGCTCGAAGTTCACCGAAGACCTTTGGGTCGAGATCTATGCGATGCGCGAGCTGAAATACCAGAAGATGATGAAGCGGGCGAAGATCGTGCCCCGCCCCTTCGTCAAGCTCGCCCGCCGCACGACGACCCCGCCGGGCCTCAAATAGATGGACGAGGAAACCCGCCGCAACTGGGAGATCATCGCCATGCCGCCTGGAGCCGAATGGTCCGGGCGCGCACGCTATGCGGCGGCGATGTATTTCTGCCAGCGCGGCGACATGGCGCCGGAGGTGCTCGAAATCTACCGCATCTGTTCGCGGCTCGATGCGGAGGACCCGGTCTCCGTGCTGCGCCGCTGGCAGGTCGGCGCGGAATGGATCGCGAAGCTGGAAGCCTATCGCGGCCGATCAGTGTGACGGCGTGGGTCCCGAATAGGTGGCAAAGAGCCGGCGCAGCGCATCCTTGCCTTCGCTGGCGATATCGAACCGGCGTCCGAACAGCAGCCATTCAGAGCACAAACCCTTGATGACCCAGCGCAGCATGGAGGCGGCCGAACGGGGCGTCCAGGCCCCGCCGAGCTTGCCCTGCCCCTGCGCCTTCGCGAAGGCCGCTTCCAGCGCCTGCATGTGCTCGTCGTCGAGATCGTTCTGCCGCTCGGAGATGACGGCGAATTCGCCGGTATTGTCGCAGCGCAGCAAAATGGAGAGTATGCGCTGGCGGTGCTCGTCCTCGGCCAGCAGCTCCAGCCATTCGCGGCCGACCCGTTCGAGCACGCCGAAGACATCGGCATTATCGGCCTCCAGCTC
>CBFGOD010000696.1:0-1584 GCA_965650295.1 uncultured Shinella sp.
CGATCTGCCCCTGCCCGTCACCACGCCCGCCGAGGCGAAGATGCGGGCGCTCAAGGAAGTATTTTACGAGGTCGGCGCGCAAGCCGTCCATCTGACTGATTCACGTTTCTAAGGAACCGCACACATGATCACCGAAACCACACGTTTTGCCGAAGACACATCGGCTCTGCTGAAAGCCCTCGGCGTCGACGCCAAATCCTATACCGGCGGTTCGCTCGCCGTCACCTCGCCGGTGACCGGCGATGTCATCGCCAATGTCGTCGAGACCTCGAACGCCGATGCCACAAAGGCCATCGATGCCGCTCATAAAGCGTTTTTGGACTGGCGCGTCATCCCCGCCCCGAAACGCGGCGAACTGGTCCGTCTGTTCGGTGAAGAACTGCGCGCCCATAAGGCCGAACTCGGCAAGTTGGTGTCCCTCGAAGTCGGCAAGGTGACCTCGGAAGGTCTCGGCGAAGTGCAGGAAATGATCGACATCTGCGATTTCGCCGTTGGCCTGTCCCGCCAGCTCTACGGCCTGACCATCGCCACCGAGCGCTCCAGCCACCGCATGATGGAAACCTGGCAGCCGCTCGGCGTTGTCGGCATCATCTCGGCCTTCAACTTCCCGGTCGCCGTCTGGGCGTGGAACGCGGCGCTCGCCCTGGTCTGCGGCGACTCGATCGTCTGGAAGCCATCGGAGAAGTCGCCGCTCACCGGCCTGGCCACCCACGCCCTGTTCGAGCGCGCCCTCAAGCGTTATGTCGATGAAGGCTATGACGCCCCCGCCGGTCTGTCTGCCCTGATCATCGGTGCCCGTGAGGTCGGCGAAGTGCTGGTTGATCATGAAAAGGTCGCGCTCATTTCCGCCACCGGTTCGACCGCCATGGGCCGAGCCGTCGGTCCGAAGCTGGCCGCCCGCTTCGCCCGCTCGATCCTGGAGCTTGGCGGCAACAACGCCGCCATCGTCTCCCCCACCGCCGATCTCGACCTGACCCTGCGCGGCGTCGCCTTCTCGGCCATGGGCACGGCCGGCCAGCGCTGCACCACCCTGCGCCGCCTGTTCGTCCATGACAGCGTCTATGACACCCTCGTGCCGCGTCTCAAGAAGGCCTATGGCTCGGTCAAGATCGGCAACCCGATGGAAGACGGCGTACTGGTCGGTCCGCTGATCGACAAGCTGGCCTTTGACGGTTTCGAAAAGGCCCTCGGTGAAGCGAAAGCAGCCGGCGGTGTGGTCACCGGTGGCGAGCGCGTTACCGTCAGCGGCGACAACAGCTACTACGTCCGCCCTGCCATCGTGGAGATGAGCAAGCACGAAGGCCCGGTGCTGCGTGAAACCTTCGCGCCGATCCTTTACATCCTGCGCTATTCCGATGTGAAGGACGCCATCGCCATGCAGAACGCTGTCGGCGCCGGCCTGTCCTCCTCTATCTTCACCAACGACATCCGCGAAGCCGAACTCTTCATGTCGGCGGCTGGTTCGGATTGCGGCATCGCCAATGTCAATATCGGCACCTCCGGCGCTGAAATCGGCGGCGCCTTCGGTGGCGAAAAGGAAACCGGCGGCGGCCGTGAATCGGGCTCCGACGCCTGGCGCGCCTA
>CBFGOD010000697.1:0-1551 GCA_965650295.1 uncultured Shinella sp.
CGGCTGATCGCCAAATCGGTGCGCAGTGTGCTGCGCGCTGCCGATCTCGTCGGACGCATCGGTGGCGAGGAGTTTGCCGTCTACCTGCCCGGCACCACGCTGCTGATCGCCGAGGCCGTTGCCGAGCGGCTTCGCCTCGCGGTCTGCGAAGCCAGGTTCGCCCCCGACGGGAAGCCCTACCAGTTGACGGTGAGCGTGGGCGGCGCGGTCTACGACCGCTCCCTGCCCTTCACCGAGTTGTTCCGATTAGCCGACCAACAGCTCTATGCGGCAAAGCAGAACGGACGCAACTGCACCGCAGTCGCGTCCATCTCGCATTACGAGACGCTGCCCGCTGCAGCGGCCTAGTCGTCCGCAGCCGTCGTTGCGACTTCAACGAGGAAGCCGCCGGGGGCCTGGCAGTAGAACGTCGTCGTCCGGCTGCCGCCACGATTGAACTGTTGCACGTCGCCCGGACCGTAGCCGGCATCGACGAGTTCGGCATGCTTCAGCCGCACCTCGGCGACGCTGCCGACGAAAAAGCCGACATGGAAGTTCTTGTGGTAGGTGGCTTCGGTCTTGCCTGATGCCATGAAGTTGAGGACGAACCCGCCCTCACCCTCCATGACGGCGAAGTTGTCGTGCGCCTCCCCGAGGATGGCGAAACCGAAATGCCGGGCGAAAAACTCGGCGGCGGCGCGCACGTCAGCGACGGCGAAATTGGCGTGATTGAACTGCATGATGATGTCCTGATGTTTGCGAAGGAAACGGTCGAACGACCGGCTCCGTGGCGCACGCGGCATGAGGGCATCTGGCTGGCGGTGAGAACACATCGACCCATATCCCAACAAGCAGCGGGCGCCCGGGGATCGGGCGCTCGTCGGCTTGCCGTGGGTCCTTCGCCTTTTGGGCGGGACAATCTCCCTCGCGGGAGGGCCGGACTCACCTTAACCGGCCTACGTTTTTTCGGCGTAACGAGCCCGAACTAAAGTCCGGGCCCGGATTTGTCAAACGCTCACGCGTCGATCTCCAAGTCGAAGCCGCTTCTTATGCGGCTTCGATCTTGCTCATGTCTTCGTCGCTGATGTCGAAGTTGGCGTAGACGTTCTGCACGTCGTCGTCCTCTTCGAGGATGCCGATCAGCTTGAGCAGCGTCGCACCCTTTTCCGCGTCCACCGGCACTTCGTTCTGTGGCTTGAAGATGAACTTGGCCGATTCCGCCTCGCCCAGCACCTTCTCGAGGGCCGCCGCGACTTCGTTCAGCTGTTCGAACGAGGTGTAGATCCAGTGGCCGTCTTCGTCGCTTTCGACGTCGTCGGCACCGGCCTCGATGGCCGCTTCCATCACCTTGTCTTCGGAGCCGGCGGTCGCCGGGTAGAAGATCTCGCCGACGCGGTCGAACATGAAGCCGACCGAATTGGTTTCACCCAGCGCGCCGCCATTCTTCGAGAAGGTCGAACGGACGTTCGAAGCGGTGCGGTTGCGGTTGTCGGTCAGTGCCTCCACGATCACCGCGACGCCGCCCGGACCATAGCCCTCGTAGCGGATCTCTTCGTAGTTCTCGGTGTCCGA
>CBFGOD010000698.1:0-1546 GCA_965650295.1 uncultured Shinella sp.
CGCCTTCGGCTCAACGGAAGCGGTCGCGAAATGGCCGCGCATCGCCTTCGACGTATTCTTCACCTTGGCAAGGCCAACGCCGAGCTGAACGGCGGTGTAGCCATTCTTCTCTTGCGTGCGCTGGGCCACGACCTGGCAGTTCTCCATCAGGAGAACGGTGACGGGAACATGTTCCCCGGCATCGTTGTAGATGCGGGTCATTCCCACCTTCTTTGCAATCACACCTGAACGCATCGGTTCAATTCCTTTAGAGTTCCGGGCCAGGGGCACCGCCCCTTACCGCGCTCTCATTCCCTTAGAGCTTGATCTCGACGTCGACACCGGCGGCCAGATCGAGCTTCATCAAAGCATCGACCGTCTGCGGGGTCGGATCGACGATGTCGAGCAGACGCTTGTGCGTGCGCATCTCGAACTGCTCGCGGCTCTTCTTGTCGACGTGAGGCGACCGGTTGACCGTAAACTTTTCGATCCGCGTCGGCAGCGGAATGGGGCCGCGGACGTTGGCACCGGTGCGCTTGGCCGTCGACACGATTTCCTTCGTCGAGGCGTCGAGCACGCGGTGATCAAACGCCTTCAGGCGGATGCGGATATTCTGTCCGTTCATGCGTCACTTCCTTGTTCTGGCGCGGCGCGGGCATATCCTGCGCCCGCGACAGATCGGTTTAAGTCCAAGTTACTCTTTGATGGTGACGACGATGCCGGCACCGACGGTGCGGCCGCCTTCACGGATGGCGAAGCGCAGCTTCTCTTCCATGGCGATCGGGGTGATCAGCTCGACGTCCAGCTCGGCGTTGTCGCCCGGCATGATCATTTCCACGCCTTCCTTCAGCTTCACGATACCGGTCACGTCGGTCGTGCGGAAGTAGAACTGCGGACGGTAGTTGGTGAAGAACGGCGTGTGACGGCCACCTTCGTCCTTGGTCAGGATGTAGGCTTCGGCCACGAACTTCTTGTGCGGCTTCACCGTGCCCGGCTTGGCCAGAACCTGGCCGCGCTCGACACCTTCACGATCAACGCCGCGCAGCAGCGCGCCGATGTTGTCGCCAGCCTGGCCCTGATCGAGCAGCTTGCGGAACATTTCGACGCCGGTCACGGTGGTCTTCTGGGTCGCCTTGATACCGACGATCTCGACTTCCTCGCCGACCTTGACGATGCCGCGCTCGACACGGCCGGTGACGACCGTGCCGCGGCCCGAGATCGAGAACACGTCTTCGATCGGCATCAGGAACGGCTTGTCCAGCGGACGAACCGGCGTCGGGATGTAGGCGTCGACCTGAGCCATCAGCTCGCGGATCGCGTCTTCACCGATGGTCTTGTTCGAATCTTCCAGAGCGGCCAGCGCCGAGCCCTTGACGATCGGAATGTCGTCGCCGGGGAACTCGTTCTTGGTCAGAAGCTCGCGAACCTCGAGCTCGACCAGTTCGAGCAGCTCGGCGTCGTCGACCTGGTCGACCTTGTTGAGGAACACCACGATCGACGGCACGCCGACCTGACGGGCAAGCAGGATGTGCTCGCGGGTCTGCGGCATCGGGCCGTCGGCGGCCGA
>CBFGOD010000699.1:0-1544 GCA_965650295.1 uncultured Shinella sp.
CCGATCGGCACGAGGCCGATTTCCGGTTGGTGCAGCTCGTGGATCAACGCCATGTCAGAGAAGATGTCCGTATCGCCCATATGGTAGAGCGTCGGCTCGTCCTCGAAATGCAGCACGAGGCCATTGGCATTGCCGAGCGAATGGGAGGTGCCGTCCTCGGTGATCTGCGCGGAGGAATGCAGCGCGTTCACGAAAGTGGTGGAGAAGCCGTCGAAATGCACGGTGCCGCCGGTATTGCCCATATCGACCTTCTCGACGCCCTTCGCGCCGAGCCATGCCGCAAGGTCCGCATTGGCGAGCACCGTCGCGCCGGTCTCCTTGGCGATCTGGATCGTATCGCCGACATGGTCGCCATGACCGTGGGTGAGCAGGACGTGCGTGAGCCCGGCGACGGCGTCCTTGCGGGTCGCGTCGTCAAAGGCCGGATTGCCGGTGAAGAACGGGTCGATGAGGATCTTCGCCTTCGCCGTTTCGATGCGGAAGGCGGAATGGCCGAGCCAGGTGATTTTCATGATTGTTCTCCATTTGGGATTCGCGAGGCAATATAGTCCTGGTGAAGGCCGTTTCCATCCGTCGCGGGATCGTTATAAGCGTGGCTTTACGAAATTGAGGGAATTCCGCCATGAGCGACGACGACTATATCTATGACGACGTGACAGGCGAATGGCGCCCGGCCTCCGAGATCGCAGCGGAAAAGGCCGCGAAGAACGTGGTGCTCGATGCCGGCGGCAAT
This sequence comes from uncultured Shinella sp., assembly GCA_965650295.1. Lineage (GTDB taxonomy): Bacteria > Pseudomonadota > Alphaproteobacteria > Rhizobiales > Rhizobiaceae > Shinella. The sequence goes on from CBFGOD010000699.1 coordinate 734, forward strand.
GTGCTGGCCGATGGCGATTCGGTCGTGCTCATCAAGGACCTGAAGGTGAAGGGCGCCGGCCAGACGCTGAAGCAGGGCACCGTCATCAAGACGATCCGCCTCACCGACAACCCGGAAGAAATCGACTGCCGGCACGAGACCATTCGCGGCCTGGTGCTGCGCACCGAATTCGTCCGCAAGCGCTGAGAGGTTCGCCATGGCGACGCTGACACTGGAAGACCTGGCGCAAAGCCTCCTGCCCGGCCAGCCGATCGCCGGCCTCGACCTCGGCACCAAGACGATCGGGCTTTCCGTCTCCGATCTCGGCCGCCGGCTGGCAACGCCCCGGCCCGTGCTGAAACGGGTAAAGTTCACGCAGGATGCGGAGGTATTGCTGGCCTTCGCCGCAAAGGAGAAGGTCGCGGCCTTCGTCATCGGCCTGCCTGTGAATATGGACGGCAGCGCCGGTCCGCGCGTTCAGGCGACGCGCGCCTTCGTGCGCTCCATGTCCGATAAAACCGACATTCCCTTCGTCTTCTGGGATGAGCGGCTGTCGACGGTCGCGGCGGAGCGCACGCTGATCGAGATGGATGTGTCGCGCAAGAAGCGGGCCGAGCGCATCGATTCGGCCGCCGCCTCGTTCATCCTTCAGGGCGCGCTGGACAGGCTTTCATCTCTCGCAAGAGAAGCCGGCACCGATTGATGACGGGCCTGCCACCAGGCAGAGATCTGCTTGCGGCGGCGGAAAGCAAGGATGGCGAAGACAACAAGGCTGTCGACGATGATGGCACGCAGCACCAGGAGCGGCAGGTCCTCCGGCGGAATACCGAGG
>CBFGOD010000700.1:0-1542 GCA_965650295.1 uncultured Shinella sp.
GCGAACGGCGAAAAACTCGTCGCGCGACAGCGACGAATTGAGCCCGGCCGCCCGCACGCCAAGCTGCTTCAGCGCCTCCACTTGGTCGCGCATCAGCGCGATCAGCGGCGAGATGACAATGCCGACACCCTGCCGGCAGAGCGCGGGGATCTGGAAGCACAGCGACTTGCCGGCCCCCGTCGGAAACAGCACGACGGCATCGCCGCCCTGGGCGACATGCTCCACCACGGCCTGCTGCTTGCCGCGGAAGGCATCATAGCCATAGACGCGTTTCAACACGTCGAGCGGCGCGGAAGCCTGCGCATCGAACAGCGCGGCAAGGGAACTGGAGGATCTGGTCTGGGTCATGGTCAGCACGTTTTCCCCTATTCTGGCCAGCCCGTCCACATCGACAACCCTTTGCCCCCGACTTTTCACGCCGCACATATTGTTCTTGATTTGTTCTGATTTCAAGATAAAGTTGCAGCCGTGGAGGAAAAAACATGACGGATGTCTATGCAACACTCGGCGCTTCAGATGCCGCCGTGACAGCGAAGTTCTACGATGCGGTGCTCGCAACGATCGGATGGGCCGTGCGCGACGATTTTCCCGGATGGCGCAGCTATTCCCAAAACGGCGGGCCTGACGGGTTCACTCTATGGCTCTGCACACCTTTCGATGGCGCGGCACCCAGCACCGGCAACGGCACGATGATCGGCTTCCCGGCCGCCACACAGGGCGTCGTCGACGCATTTCATGCCGCCGCACTCGCTTATGGCGGCACGGACGAAGGCCCACCCGGTCCCCGCGCCCATTATGGGCCGGACTGGTATTCCGCTTATGTCCGTGATCCCTCGGGCAACAAGCTGGCCATCGTCTTCAACGGGTGAAGGGGCGGCTGAGCTGCCACGCACGGGCCTGCGGCCTGCCGGAACGAACCGACGGGCATTGCCGGCACTAGCGTGCAGCCGGGCCTTTCACGCGGCCGGACATGACGCCAAAACCCTCGATGATCGCCTCCTGGCTTTCCAGGCGGACGGTTTCATTCTGCACTTCCTGCAGAGCGCGAAGGATTTGCGGCACGCGTTCGCCGTCGCCCTCCTCCGTCGCGATCGCCAATTCACGCTCGAGTTCGCGGCGCTGCCAGAGCAGGGCGCGGGTGCGCTTGTGAAGGGCGAGTGCCTGCTGGTAGCCCTCGTTCGCGTCCTCGGAGGCGGCCTCGGCCGTCGCCGTCCAGAGGCGGGAATTGCGCACTTGCTGCTCGAGGCCCTTCAGCAACGTGTCGAAACCGGCAGCCTCCAGCTCCTCGATCAGCCGCGCGCGGTCGAGCCGGGCACCAACGGCACCTGCAATACCGATCAGCGACGACCAGAGGCGTTGCAGATCGCGGTTCTCGTATTCGATGATGGCGATCTCGTCATAATGGCTGAAGAGAAGATCGGGATGATTGACCACGGTCAGCGCCAGCACACTTTCGCGCAGCGCGGGCAGCTCCTGCGCGCCGCGCACCAGCGCCGAACGGGCAAGCCGGTCGGAAATGGCCGAAGGCATCGCATTGCCCTG
>CBFGOD010000701.1:0-1541 GCA_965650295.1 uncultured Shinella sp.
ATCGATGCCGTTTTCGGTAGTGCAGAACACCACCTTGGGCTCATCGCCGCCAGGCATGCGGCGCAGATGACACATGAAGTGGTAGCCGTCCATCACCGGCATGTTCCAGTCGAGCAGAATCGCCTCGGGCATGGCGCGCTTGCAAACGACCAAAGCGTCCACACCGTCTTCGGCTTCGATGACTTCAAAATCGAGGCCTTCCACGATGCGGCGCGCGATTTTACGAACGATGCTGGAGTCATCGACCACAAGACAGGTTTTCATTTTGGGCCTCCTTGATTGACGAGCGGCACTTAAGCGGCGAGGGTTGTTTTCGGCACGATTTCGAGCACGCGATCGACGTCGAGGACGACCATGAGCTGGCCGTCGAGACGGTGAACACCGCTGGCGAGCTTGGCCATGCGGGGATCGAGATTGACGGGGTTTTCCTCGCGGCCGTTATCGTGGAGTTTCAGGACCTCGCCGATCTGGTCGATCAAGAGGCCGTAGGACTCGCCGCGCGAATCGACGCCGACCGCCATCGGCGGCTTGCCGTCGTCGTTCTTGGGCAACCCGAGCCGGGCGCGCATATCGACCACGGTGACGATGCGGCCGCGCAGGTTGAGCACGCCGGCGATCTCGGCCGACGACAGCGGCACCCGCGTCAGCCGTTCCGGCATGAACACGTCCTGCACCCGCGAGATCGGCAGGCCGAACAATTGCCCGCCGATCACCGCGGTGACGTATTCGGCGACAGTGCCTTCGGTGGCCTCGGTCTTGGTTGTCATGTGCACTTACCTTGTTTGAGCATGATCTTTTCGGAAAACCGGTTCCCACTTTTCCGGATCATGCTCTATTCCTTAGGCCGCGCGCCTGGTCTCGGCGGTCTGTTCCTTCAGCGCCGCGATCAGGCCGGGACGGTCGAACTTGGCGACGTAATCGTGGAAGCCGGCCTGCCGCCCGCGCTCGATCGCCGCCGGCGACACCAGCGAGGACAAGGCGATGATCGGCATCGTGCTCAGATTATTGTCGGCGCGGATGGTTTCGGCGAACTCGAAGCCGTTCATGTCGGGCATTTCGATGTCGGTCAGCACCACGTCGAAGGTGTGGTTCGAGCGCAGCGCGGCGAGGCCCTCCTGCGCGTTGACGGCAACCCGCACCTTGTAGCCGGCGGCTTTCAGGACCGGCGCCAGCATGTTGCGGAAGAAGGCACTGTCGTCGACCAGCAGCACCGATTGCGCCGTCGTCGATGTCCGCATCTCCTTGCGCGAGAACCAGTCGGCAAACGCCATCGGCAGGAAGTGGCCGACGTCGATCACCTCGGTGGCCTGGCCCTTGATCACGGCCGAACCCAGAATGCCGTCCGCCTGGCCGGCGACCTCGATGTGCAGCCGCTCCTCGACGATGTCGATGATCTCGTCGACCACCAGCCCCATCGAGCGGCCGTCGTCGGCGAACACCAGGATCGGCTGCGAGCCCGTGGTCTGGACCGTGACCCCCTTCATCTGCACCAGCGGCATCAGCTGCTCGCGGTACTGCACCATGTAGCGGCCGTTACTGAG
>CBFGOD010000702.1:0-1528 GCA_965650295.1 uncultured Shinella sp.
CCCGTTGCCTATATCACCGTCGCGATCCTGACGGCGACCACCTATGTGCTCGGCGGCCTGATGCGCGAGCAGGTCTGCACCTATATGTGTCCCTGGCCGCGCATCCAGGCGGCGATGCTCGATGAAAGCTCGCTCGTCGTGACCTACAACGACTGGCGCGGCGAGCCGCGCACGCGTCATGCCAAGAAGGCCGTGGCGGCGGGCGAGAGTGTCGGCGATTGCGTGGATTGCAACGCCTGCGTCGTCGTCTGTCCCATGGGCATAGATATCCGCGACGGCCAGCAGATGGAATGCATCACCTGCGCGCTTTGCATCGATGCCTGCGACAATGTCATGGACAAGATCGGCAAGGAGCGCGGCCTGATCGCCTATGCGACCCTGTCGGACTATGCCGCCAACATGGCGCTGGCGAAATCCGGCGGCACCGAGCCGATCGACCCCAAGCGCGTGCGCGATGCCGAAGGCAGATTCAGCGACAAGATCAGGCATTTCGACTGGCGCATCATCTTCCGCCCCCGCACGCTCCTCTATTTCGGCATCTGGTCGCTGGCCGGTCTTGCTCTGCTCTTCGCGCTTCTGTCGCGTGATCGACTGGATCTCAACGTCATCCACGACCGCAATCCGCAGTTCGTCGTGGAATCGGATGGTTCCATCCGCAACGGCTATGCCGTGAAGCTGCTCAACATGATCCCCGAGCCGCGCGTCATCACCGTCTCGATCGAAGGCATGCCCGGCGCGACCATGAAGATATCAGGTCACGACGGTGCTGACGGCCGTAGCGTCGATGTGCCCGTCGATCCGGACAAGGTGACGGCGCTGCGCGTCTTCGTCACCCTGCCGAAGGAGAAGCTTGCCGAGGCTGCCGAAGGCTTCCAGATCATCGCCGAGGACCGGCAGGGCCACGAGCGCGACGTCTATTCCGCCAATTTCAACACGCCGGGAGCAAAGTGATGGCCACTGAGAACAAACAACAGCAGGGCTTCGTCTTTACCGGCTGGCATATGCTCGCCGTCATGGTGCTGTTCTTCGGAACGATCATCACAGTGAACCTCATCATGGCCTGGAACGCCTCGCACAGCTGGAGCGGGCTGGTGGTGCAGAATACCTATGTTGCCAGCCAGCAGTTCAACGGCAAGGTGGCCGAGGCCAAGGCCTTTGCCGCGAGCGGCATCGAGGGCAATCTGGTGATCGAGGGCGGGCACATCACCTACCGTGTCATCGACGCCAAGGGCGAACCCGTTATCGCCAACGATATCGCCGCGACCTTCAAGCGCCCGGTCGACGAGCGCGAGGACTTTACGCTGGCGCTTATGCCAAAAGGGCCGGGGCTGTTCGTCGCCGAACGCGATATCATGCCCGGCCAGTGGATCGTCGATATCAGCACCAAGCGCGACGGCACGAAGGTCTTTCACCAGACGGTGCGTATGGTCGTTGCAGGAGGCGTGAAATGAGCTGCTGCGCCCCCGGCACGGAAGGCATTCTGGATGCGGAGCGCGCCAGTCACGCGCTGCCGTCGTCCGAGGAGCTG
>CBFGOD010000703.1:0-1524 GCA_965650295.1 uncultured Shinella sp.
CGGCGCGCGTCGACGGCGACACCGCGACGACCGCCGCCCCTTTCCCGGCCGACTGGCACGCCACCGGCACCGTCACCCATGTCTTCACGCATTTCGAGCTGCGCCTCACCGTCTACCGCTCGCGCGTGCCGCGCGGCACGGCGAAGGGCGCCGGATGGTGGCAGCCGAAGGCGACGCTCGACGGCGAGGCGCTGCCGACCGTCATGAAGAAGGCAATAAAACAGGCCATACCCGACGCATTCGATAAAACGAGGAACGCATGACCAGCATCGAAATCCGCCACATCGTTTTCGACATCGGCAAGGTGCTGATCCATTACGATCCGCATATCCCGTTCACCCGCCTCATTCCCGACGACGCCCAGCGCAACTGGTTCTTCACCAATGTCTGTACGCATGACTGGAACCTGGAGCAGGATCGCGGCCGCAAGTGGGAGGATGCCGAGGCGCTCCTCATCGATGCGCATCCCGACCGGGCCGAGCACATCCGCGCCTTCCGCAAATATTGGCACGAAATGGTCTCGCACGCCTATGTCGAGAGCGTCGCGATCATGGAGGCGCTGATTGCGGAAGGCCGCGACGTGACCATGCTGACGAATTTCGCGGCCGACACATTCAAGGAAGCCCGCAAGCTGTTTCCGTTCCTCGACATGCCGCGCGGCGTGACGGTCTCCGGTGAGGTCGGCCTGATCAAGCCGGATCTCGCGATCTACGAGAAACACAGCCGCGATTTCGGCCTCTCGCCCGCCCATACGCTGTTCATCGACGACGCGCCGGCCAATGTCGAGGGCGCGCGGCTGGCCGGCTGGAATGCCGTGCTGTTCACCGATCCGGAAAAGCTGAAGAGCGATCTCGCCGCCCATGGCATCGCGCTCTAGTCAGAGCCGCAACGAGCCCAAAACCGAAACGCCCGGAGCCTTTGGAGCTCCGGGCGTTTTCGCATTTCCGGGACTGAAGGTACAAAAACCGGAAAAGCGATATCCTGCCTGCCGGGCCGGTTGATCGGCACTAGCTTTTCACAACGATTTCCGTTGCTTGGCCTGATGTATTTGCTGGATCACAGTAAGCCGCTGATGGTTAACATCACCTGAATCGGCGGCGTGGAAGTTTTGGGGTCAAAGCCCCCTCTGCCTGCCGGCATCTCCCCCACAAGGGGGGAGAAAGGCTGGCAGCAAACCCTTCATTCAAATGTCACGCCGAGAGGGCCGTACATCAAGTCCCTCCCCCTTGTGGGGAGGGATTTAGGGAGGGGTATCGCCCCCCCCCTCAAAACAGCCACAGCCCCCGGTGCAGGGAACACCGGAGGCCGCAGCTGGAGAAACTTATATTTCGGGTTTGGCGGGCTTACTCGATGCCGGCCATTCCGGCGCGCACGACGGCGCGCAGGTCGTCGATCGGTTTCAGCTGCGCACCATCGGCATAGTGCCAGAAGGTCCAGCCGTTGCAGGCGTCCAGCCCCTGCACCTTGGCGCCGATGCGGTGGATCGAGCCGGCGTCGCTGCCGGAGGCGAGCGTGCCATCGGCG
>CBFGOD010000704.1:0-1518 GCA_965650295.1 uncultured Shinella sp.
GTTCATCCAGCCGACCTGCTTGTCGGAGATCTTGCGGTTGGTTTCCGCCACGGAGAGATCGATCTGGCCCTTGAAGGCCGAGTCGAGATCGCCATGGGCGAGGAAGGTCACCGTCTGCGTGGTGCCGATGATCGCCGGATTGGCGACGACCATGTCGCGGAACTGCGTGCGGACGCTGTCCGAGATCATGCCGTTGACGGCTTTCAAACCGGCACGGTCCTTTTCATCGACGCCGAGAACCTTGGCGAGCGCATTGCGGGCAACGACCGGATAATTGGCCGAGACCAGCTTCTGCGGGTTGGTGGCGCGCTCGTTGTTCTTGTCGATGACCTGCTCGGAAAACTCGACCGGGATGGTGATCATCGACTGCTGGAACGCGGTGTAGCCCTTGGAGACGACCGAAAACAGCAGAAGGAACAGAAAGAGCAGGCCGAAGGCGATCGCTGCCATGCCGAAGAGGCGGAAGCGGCGCTCTGCAGCGTAGCGGCGGCGAAGGCCGATATCGCGGCGCTCGGGTTTGGCGGAGACGCCAAGGGCGGCCATCGAAGGGCTCGTGGAAACCTGGCTCATTCGTACTGCTCCCGGTATTTGCGCACGATGTAAAGGGCGTAGATGTTGAGGCAAAGCGTGATGAAGAACAGCGTGATGCCCAGCGCGAAGGCCACCAGCGTCTGCGGCGAGGTGAACTCGAGGTCACCCGTCAGCTGGTTGACGATCTTGACGGTCACTGTTGTCATCGGCTCGAAGGGATTGAACTGCATGCGGGCGGCAACACCGGCGGCAAGCACCACGATCATGGTTTCGCCGACGGCACGCGAGGCGGTCATCAGCAGCGCGCCGACGATGCCCGGCAGAGCGGCCGGCAGGATGACGCGCTTGATCGTTTCAGACCGCGTGGCACCGAGACCGAGCGAACCGTCACGCAGCGCCCGCGGCACGGCGGTGATGATGTCGTCCGACAGCGAGGAAACGTAGGGGATCAACATGATGCCCATGACGAAGCCGGCCGTCAGGACGCTCTGCGCCTGGATGAAGTTCGTGTAGTTGCCGGTGACGAGGCCGTTCAGCTGGGCGGAGATATCGCGCAGGAACGGACCGACGGTCACCAGCGCGAAGAAGCCGTAGACGATGGTCGGGATGCCGGCGAGCACTTCGAGCAGGGGCTTGGCCACCGAGCGGACGTGACGCGAGGCATATTCCGACATGTAGATGGCGGCGAAGAGACCGACCGGCACGGCGACCAGCATGGCGACGAAGCCGATATAGAGCGTGCCGGCAAGCAGCGGGATCAGGCCGAACTGGCCGGCGGAGGCCGTTGCACCGGCGGCGGCGAAGCGCGGATCCCAGACCGTGCCGAAGAAGAACTCCCAGGCCGGCACCATGTTGAAGAAATGCACGGCTTCGGTGAACATCGAGGCGACGATGCCGACCGTCGTGAGGATGGCGATCGACGACGCGGCGATCAGGCCGACCAGCATGGCGCCTTCGACGCGGTTGCGGGCGCGAAACTTCGGCGCG
>CBFGOD010000705.1:0-1517 GCA_965650295.1 uncultured Shinella sp.
CGGTCTGCTCCTCCGCTGACAAATGAATTCTATTGCTGTTTTCCAGCAAGAATTTTGCGGTTATTCTGCCGCCATGGATATCACCATCGCCCGCACATTCCTGGAAGTGGTCAAGACCGGCAGCTTCGTCGCCGCCGCTGAGAGCCTGCATATCTCGCAGACCGCCGTCAGCGCCCGCATCCGCGTTCTGGAGGAGCAGCTGGAGCGCCCCGTCTTCGTGCGCAACAAGGCCGGCGCGCGGCTGACCCCGGCCGGCGAGCGCTTCTACCGCTTCGCCGCGACGCTGGTGCAGGTGTGGGAAACGGCGCGCGGCACGGTGGCGCTGCCGCCCGGCCGCGCCGCGCTGGTGACGCTCGGTGCGGAACTCAGCCTGTGGAGCCCGCTCCTGAAACACTGGCTGCTCTGGATGCGCCGCGAATGCCCCGACATTGCGGTGCGCACCTCGATCGAAACGGCGGAGCGGCTGATGGCGGAGGTCGCCGACGGTGCGCTCGATGCCGCCGTGCTCTACGGCGCGCCGCGCCGCCCGGGCCTTGTCGCCGAGCTGCTGTTCGAGGAGCGGCTGGTGCTCGCCCGCACGATGGGGCCGGTAGCGGATGGCGAACCTGTCGGCATCGATTGGGGCGAGGATTTTGCCGCCAGCCTGCGCGCCGCGTTTCCCGAGCAGCCGAACCCGGCGGTGTCCCTCAGCTACGGTCCGCTCGCGCTCGATTACATTCTCGCCGTCGGAGGGTCCGGCTATTTCCGCGAAGGGTTCATTCGCCCGCAGCTGGAACAGGGGCTGCTGGAGATCGTGCCGAACAGCCCGGCCTTCGCCTATCCGGCCTATCTCGTCTCCTCGGAAAAGACCGATCCCGCCATGCTGCCGCGCCTGCGCGAAGGCCTGCGTATCGCCGCCGGAGAGCGCCTTTAGACTTTGTCCAACACGTCGGCCAGCACGGCGGCGTGGTTGAATTCCGTGTTGCGCGAACCGTAGAGCAGGGTCATCGTGCCAGCGGCCGCGCGTTTCCTGAGATCGTCGAGCGCCGGATTGCCCTTCAATTCCTCGCGGTAGCGTTCCTGAAATTCCGCCCAGCGCTCCGGCCTGTGGTCGAACCATTTGCGCAGCGCGGTAGAGGGCGCGACGTCCTTCATCCAGTCCTGGAAATCGGACTTCTCCTTGGAGATGCCGCGCGGCCAGAGCCGGTCGACGAGGATGCGCTCGCCGTCTTCGGCCGCGGTTCCTCATAGACGCGCTTGGTTCTGACAGACATCGCCCGGCCTCAATCCTTGCCCCGCACCGTGCATTTGAGATCAGAAAGCAGGCCGTCCTTCAAGCCATAGACCCAGCCATGGATCGAGACATCCCTGCCGGCCTGCCAGGCGTCGCGCAGCGTCGGCGTACGGGCGAGCCGCTCGACCTGGGCGGCGACGGAGGCTTCGCACAGCCGGTCGAGTTCGTCGTCGTGCCATGTCTCCCGGCATTCGAAGCGCCGGTCGGCGACGTCGCGGATCGGCTGGAGCCAATGGTCGATCAG
>CBFGOD010000706.1:0-1513 GCA_965650295.1 uncultured Shinella sp.
TGGCGCGCTACCGACGCGCGGAAAGGATCGTGGCGAGCGACCCGCTAGTCCCCCGTGCAAAGGCAAAGCACGGCGCCTGGGTGCGGCGCGGCCCGGCTGATCATGCAGCCTTCGGTCCGGCAGAGAACGGTGGAGAAATGGTGCGCGCGTCCGTGGCGCTAACCGACGGCGGGGCTCCCTTTGACGCGCAGATGGCAGCGCACGAGGGCGTTTAGAGCAGTCGCCAGCGGTGACACGAGCAGAATAATGAAAACGATGTCCTTGGGCGGAATAAGGACAGGTCCGCCATGCGTTTCGAACCATTCCAGACCCAGTAGGGCGCAGGCGGCGGCGAAAACAAAAAGAAGAAGTCGAACAGGGTATTTCACGAGGCGGCTCCGGGCATTTTCGCCGATGGATCTCGGCCGACAGATCCAAAGTCGCGACGCTTCGCGATTGCTTACAAAACGTCCTCAAATAACCGCAGCTTCTCGGTGAGCTCCCGAAGCTGTCGTTGCCGGGCGCGCGCCAGGAGCAGACCGGCGCCGACCATGGCGATGAGCAGGGCCAAGCTGGCGATCGTATAAGTCACGTGGAGCCACGCCGCGGCGGCGGGCCTGCCTGCTCCAAGGTCCGGCATGAACGTCCGCGTCGCGACCCAACCCGCCGCGGCCGCCACGGGCGCCGCGGCATAAAGACGGCGTGCCTGGGCCAGTCCCTTCCTTGCCCGCTGGATCATGCGCTTCAGGAGACTGACCGTATCGAGGTCGAGCGTATCGGCGGCGCGGCAGCGGACACGCTGATACCAGATGGCGCCGGCGACGAACGCAATCCACAGCGCGGCCACGACCCCGAGCGGCACGGACCGTACGACGGCTTCGGCGAAGACGAGCACCAGGGTGGTGGCGCAGAGAAGGCAGATGATGGTCAGCTTGTGCCGCTGGTGCGCCTTCTGCAATCGCCGCAGGTCGTGCATGAGCTGCCCGGTGTCCGGCTCCGGGGCGGATTGCCAAAGCCGGGCAAGGGGGTCGGGTGCGTTGGGCTCCGTCATGAGGCGTCTCCGAAGCTTATTCGGATGGAGGTCTTGGCGCGATGCAGCCGCACCGACGCATTGCTTTCACTGATACCTAGGATCGTCGCGATATCCTTGATGGGGATGTCCTCGAGATAGAGTCCGGCCACGGCCTTGAGCGGCTCCGGCAGGTTGCGCACCGCCTCGGTGAGGCGGGCGAGTTGCCGGGCGTGGTCGGTGGCTTCGTCGATCGGGGTGGAACCGTCCGGCACCGCGTCGTCCAGAGGTTCAGCCCTGCGCACCAGGGCGCGCCGCACGTGGGTGACGCAGATATTCTGGGTCATGCGAGCTATGTAGGCTTTGAGGGTCGCCGGATTGTCGAGGCGGGGCAAGGCCTGCCAGACCGCGAGCCAGACCTCCTGCACGAGATCGTCGATTCGATCCGGATAGCGCTCATAGGCGGTCGCGATGCGACGGACCATGCCGGCGTATTTCTCGACGATCTCCTCAAGGCTCAGCACA
>CBFGOD010000707.1:0-1512 GCA_965650295.1 uncultured Shinella sp.
CGACGGCCGCGACCGGTTCGTGTCCTGGGTGCAGGCGGCGGGGCTGGAGCTCGCCGTCGACCGGATCGGCAACATCTTCGGCATCTGGACCGCCGAGGACATCGCGGACCGTCCGCCGCTGATGCTCGGCTCGCATATCGATACCGTCATCAATGCCGGCATCTATGACGGATGCTACGGTGTGCTTGCGGGGCTGGAGGTCATCGAGACACTCAAGGCGGCCGGTTTCAAACCGGCGCGGCCTATCGTCGTCGCCGCCTTCACCAATGAGGAGGGCGTGCGCTATGCGCCCGACATGATGGGTTCGCTCGTCTATGCCGGCGGGCTGGATGTGGCGGCGGCGCTGGCGACCGTCGGAACCGATGGATCGGTGCTCGGCGCGGAACTGCGCCGCATCGGCTATGCGGGCGACCGGGAGCCGGGTTTCCTCAAGCCGCACGCCTATCTCGAACTGCATATCGAGCAGGGGCCGGTGCTGGAGCGTGAGGGCGTGGCACTTGGCGCGGTGGAAAACCTGCAGGGCATTTCCTGGCAGAAGGTGACGATCGAAGGCGATGCCAATCATGCCGGCACGACGCCGATCTCCATGCGCCGCGATGCCGGCCATGCGGCCGCCCGCGTCATCACCTTCCTGCGCGAGCGTGCCAAGGCCTCGAACACGCCGACGGTGGCGACGGTCGGTTGCATGGCCTTCGAGCCCAATGCCATCAATGTCATTCCCTCACGCGCGACCTTCACAGTCGATCTGCGGGATCCCGACGAGACGCGTTTGAAGCAAGAGGAGACAGCGCTTGCCGATTTTCTGGATAGGCTCTCGGCGGAGGAAGACGTGGCCATTTCGGTCGAGCGGCTGGCGCGCTTCGAGCCAGTCACCTTCGATGCCGGTATCGTCGCGGAAATCGAGGCGGCCGCCAAAATGCGGGGCCTCTCCTGCCGGCGTATGACGTCAGGGGCGGGCCATGATGCGCAGATGATCGCGCGTATCGCTCCGGCCGCGATGATTTTCGTGCCGAGCCGGGATGGCATCAGCCATAATCCCCGGGAATTTACCGACGACGACGCGCTCGTGGCGGGTGCAAACATCCTGCTGGATGTCGTCCGCAGCCTGACGGAAGGGGAATGACGATGGATATCGAACAGCTTGTTTCCGACATGTGCGCCTGGCGCCGTCATCTCCATGCCCATCCGGAATTCGGCTTCGAGGAGAAGCAGACATCGGCCTTCGTTGCGGCGAAGCTGCGGGAATTCGGGCTCGACGAGGTTGCGGAAGGCATTGGCGGCACGGGTGTCGTCGGGACGTTGAAACGGGGCAGCGGCAATCGCTCGATCGCGCTCCGGGCCGATATGGATGCGCTGCGCATTCCCGAACAGGGCGACCTAGCCCATGCCTCGCAAAACCCCGGTATCATGCATGCCTGCGGCCATGACGGCCATACGGCGATGCTGCTCGGTGCGGCGAAAATGCTTGCCGAAGAGGGCGGCTTCGACGGCACGGTGCGTTTCGTCTTTCAG
>CBFGOD010000708.1:0-1510 GCA_965650295.1 uncultured Shinella sp.
CAGCAGCGCGCCTATGCCTCTGACATCGATGTGACCGAAGACCTGAAAGCTCAAAACATTCCGCTCCTGCCGATGTCCAAGGCCGCCAAGGAGGCGCTGAAAAACCTGCCCGATGCCATCGCCGCCGACTGGATCGCGCGGGGCCTGATGTTCATCGATACCTATGACGACGACGGCACGGGCATGAAGGACTACCGCACGCCGCTCTGGTCGCTGAAATCGGTCTATTGGTGGCGCACCACTTTCCCGGCGGGCAAAGAAGTGACCGTACAGCACCGCTACAAGCCGAGCGTCGGCGGCACTGTCGGCATTTCCTTCCTGGAGGACGGCCAGCCGAAGGGCGAGCGCTATCAGGATTACGTCAAGCGTTACTGCATCGAGGACAATATCGTGCGCCGTGCCCAGCAGGCCGAAAAGGACATGCAGGCGGGCAAGCCCTATCTCTTCGAGGCCTGGATTTCCTACATCCTCTCGACTGGCGCCAATTGGGGCGGCCCGATCAAGGATTTTTCGCTGACCATCGACAAGGGTGCGCCGGAAAATCTCGTCAGCTTCTGCGGCGAGGGCATCAAGAAGATCGGCCCGACGACCTTCGAGATGAAGGCGAAGGATTTCACGCCGGAAAACGAGATTGATATTTTGCTGCTGAAGCCGAGCGGGGGGCCGTGAGAGAAAGGCCCTCTCTGCCTGCCGACATCTCCCCCACAAGGGGGGAGAAAGGCTGGAAGCGCGCGCATTGCCCGGAATTTCACGCCGAGCTTGCCGCACGTTAAGTCCCTCCCCCTTGTGGGGAGGGATTTAGGGAGGGGTCTCGTTTGCGTCGATCAGACTAGCCGGCTCAGCCCGCCGCGCCCACGCCGACGGCCTTCTGGCCGAGCGCGTTGAACACCGTCGAGACGATGCCGGCGCGGTCCAGTCCGGCCTTGGCGTACATTGCCTCGGGCTTGGCCTGTTCCATCCAGATATCGGGCAGCACCAGCGGGCGCACCTTCAGCCCGTGATCGAGCAGGCCTTCCATGGCGAGGAATTGCAGCACATGGCTGCCGAAGCCGCCGACAGCGCCTTCCTCGATGGTGATCAGCACCTCGTGATGGCGGGCAAGCTGGCGGATGAGGTCGTGGTCGAGCGGTTTTGCGAAGCGCGCATCGGCGACGGTCGTGGAAAGGCCCGCCGCATCGAGGTCCTCGGCGGCCAGCAGACAATCCGCAAGGCGCGTGCCGAAGGAGAGCAGCGCCACCTTCGAACCCTGCTTGACGACACGGCCCTTGCCGATCTCCAGGATCTCGCCGCGCGCGGGCATGTCGACGCCGACGCCTTCGCCGCGCGGATAGCGGAAGGAGATCGGGCCGGCGTCATAGGCGGCTGCGGTGCGCACCATATGCTTCAGTTCCGCCTCGTCGGCGGCGGCCATCACCACGAAGCCGGGCAGGGTCGCGAGATAGGTCGTGTCGAAGGAGCCGGCATGGGTCGGCCCATCGGCGCCGACGAAGCCGGCGCGGTCGATGGGGAA
>CBFGOD010000709.1:0-1505 GCA_965650295.1 uncultured Shinella sp.
GTGATCGTCTTGTCCGCCTGCTCCTCGATGAACGCCTTCGCCTCATCCGGGCGCAGCGTCTTGCCGAAGAACTGGTTGATCGTGTGCAGATTGACCGGCAGCGAATAGACGCGTTCCTTGCTCGTCGTCTTCACCCGGTTCTTGTAGGGCATGAAGGTCTGGAAACCGTTGACGTAGTCCCAGACCTCGGCATCGTCGGTATGGAAGATGTGCGGTCCGTAGACATGCACCATCACGCCGGTCGCCTCGTCGCGCACCGTATGGCAATTGCCGCCGATATGGTTGCGCGCGTCGAGGATATCGACCTTGTACCCTTCCTGCGCCAGTTCCCGGCCGATGACGGCGCCGGAAAGCCCGGCGCCGACGATGAGGATCTTTTCTTTCACGCTCATTCTATTCCACCCTGCGTCTCGTTCTTGCTGCGTCCCGCTTAACCGGCTGCGCGCAGCACCGGCTTTTCGGTTTCCGGGAAGAGACGCGAGCGCATCAGGGCTTCATAGGCCTTGATGAGCGGCGTCGGATCCCAACCGCGCTCCTGCGGGCCGAAGCTCAGATGGCTGACGGTGAAATCGGAATAGATCGCCGAGGGACGGCCGAGGAAGGTCGGTACGCCGATGGTAAGCGCATGTTCGTCGTCGCCTTGCGGCAGCGCCATGTGCAGGAGATCGCGGCCGAGCCAGGCGATGAAGTTGATCGACTGCCGCTCGGTCCAGTCGACGGACGGCTGGGGGAGGGGCAGCGTGCGGCCGTCTTCACCCAGGAAATAGCCGTGCAGCTTGGCTGCCCGCTCGGCGCTTTCCCACAGCGTGCCGCCGAAACCGCCCGGCGGGTGCTCGAACTCGCCGACCGAGGTCGGGATCGATCCGGCGGCCTGCTGGAGATAGGCGCACACGCCGTTGTTCACCACATTGGCCGAGACGATGAAATAGTGCGGATTGGCACGGCGGAACTGGATGTAGCCGTCGAGCTTGTCGATATCGACATAGACGATATCGTCGTCACACTTCAGGAAGACCGCGTCCTTGAAGTCCTCGAAGCGCGTCGCGTAATAGTCGTAGGCCTGATAATAGGGCAGCTGCTCGTTCGGATTGCCGATGTAGCGGCGCGTGCGCGCATCCACATCGCAGAGTTCCAGGTCGGCACCCCAGCCGCCGCGGATCTGCACCGTAGCGCCGGCCGAGAGGTTTATCTCCGGCCAGGCGCCGATCGTCACATCATTGATGCGCAGGACCGGCGCACCGGCCGCATTGACGGAAAGCGTGACGTCGTTGGGACGGCCGGGCGAAAGGATGCCCGGGGTCGGCTGGCTCCAGATCGTCTGCTCGTTGCTGCGGTCGAAATGCGCGAGCTGGTCGCGGCCGATCTTGCGCAGCACCGAATGGGTGTTCTTCCAGCCGCCGACGGCGATTTCGTAGCATTCGTGCGGACGATCGTTCGGAATGACGGCGATGTGCAGGTCGTGCCGGATGCGGGCGCTGGTGCGGAACGAGGCGCTGGGCGAAACG
>CBFGOD010000710.1:0-1501 GCA_965650295.1 uncultured Shinella sp.
TCCAGGTCGCCGACTACGGCCTCGTCGCGGATCTGTTCGATGTGCTGCCGGAATTGCAGAAGGCGCTGTGAGCCTGACCTAAGGTCGGGGCTTTTGCGACGATGATTTCACTGGAAAAAGTCGTCGTGTGCCTTTATCACTTCACCGGGCCGGTCTGACCGGCCCGGTGTTTTTTTGCCTGCGCTGCGGGCGCTAATGACGGGGCGATGGGCGCTATGATCAAGAACGTCGGTATTGTGGGTGCAGGCCAGATGGGGTGCGGGATCGCGCATGTCGCGGCCGTTGCCGGCTACAAGGTCCATATCTACGATCTGTCGCCCGAGCGCATCGAGACCGGCCTTGCCACGATCAACGGCAATTTCGCCCGCCAGGTTTCCTCCGGCAAGATGACCGAGGACGAGCGCAAGAAGGCGATGACGCTGATCAAGGGCTCCGCCGACATCAACGATCTCTCCGATGCCGATCTCGTCATCGAGGCGGCCACGGAAGACGAAACCGTCAAGCGCAAGATCTATGCGCAGGTCTGTTCCGTGCTGAAGCCGGAGGCGATCCTCGCCACCAACACGTCGTCGCTCTCGATCACCCGCCTTGCGTCGGCCACCGACCGGCCGGAGCGTTTCATGGGCATCCACTTCATGAACCCGGTTCCGGTCATGAAACTGGTCGAGCTCGTGCGCGGTATCGCGACCGAAGAAAAGACCTTCACGGCTGCCAAGGAATTCGTCGCCGCGCTCGACAAGACGATCACCGTCGCCGAGGATTTCCCGGCCTTCATCGTCAACCGCATCCTGCTGCCGATGATCAACGAGGCGATCTACACGCTTTACGAAGGTGTCGGTTCGGTGGATGCCATCGATACCGCGATGAAGCTCGGCGCCAACCACCCGATGGGTCCGTTGCAGCTCGCCGATTTCATCGGTCTCGACACTTGCCTGTCCATCATGCAGGTGCTGCATGACGGCCTCGCCGACTCGAAATATCGCCCGTGCCCGCTCCTGGTGAAATATGTCGAGGCAGGCTGGCTCGGCCGCAAGTCCGGCCGCGGTTTCTACGACTACCGCGGCGACGTTCCGGTTCCCACCCGCTAACTCGACCGGATTCCTCGTCTAAAGCCTTTCGCGGAAAAATCTTTCGCCTGCCGCCGGTGCGGCGGCAGGCCATGCCTCGGATGGTGTTGAACCCGCGGCTATTGTCTGGCCGAATTCAATTTCATTCGGGGATTTCAGATGAAACGTTTGCTCCTTCTCGGTGTGGCCCTTCTCGGCCTCGCTGCTCCCGCCGCGCATGCCGCCGACAAGCTTCTGAACGCCTCCTATGACGTGGCGCGCGAGCTGTTCGCGGCCGAAAACGAGGCGTTCGTGAAGGCGCATCCCGGCGTCACCATCGACCAGTCGCATGGCGGCACGTCGAAGCAGGCGCGCGCCATCGTCGAAGGCCTCGAGGCCGATGTCGTGACCTTCAACCAGGTCACCGATATCGACTTCCTCGTGAAGAACGGTTT